>DATNPT010000388.1:0-5057 GCA_036703075.1 Chroococcales cyanobacterium | reverse complement strand
ATGTCGATCGCATTCAAACAGTGAGCTGATACTTTTCGGTTAAACACATAGCAATGCCCTTCTCGTAGTAAGCCGCCTCATTGATGAATATGGGATAGACGACTGATTCCCCTTCGTATGCGATCGCGCGATCGTCAAACGTCAGAAATAGTGGATCGCCGGGATGAAGCGGTTCATAGTCCTTACCTTGGAGCTGAGGGTGAATCATTGCCTGAAGTTCCCCATGCTCATTTCGCGGGTAGTCGATGACTCCTACATATTGATAGAGCGTGAGAGTGCGATCGCTTTGCGTTGTTTTCTCTTGGTTGTAGACTTCTAAATAGTCCAAAATAGCATGAATGAGTTCCTCTGTTTTTCTAAAAAAATCGGCCTGCAAAACTCCCTGAGCCACAGGCCCAACCTCAATTGAAAAACTCAATTGACAAAGCGACCTCAAAACGATATTGCTATAACCCGATACTCCGCAACTATAAACCCTTACCAAGGGATTAATTGAGCTGAGATAAGCTGCTAATCGTAAGTTAAAAGGGTGGTTGTTACCTAAAATAAGGGTTAACCCCATATTGGCAGTTGTGCTATGCAAATCCACAATTAAATCGGCTGGGAATTGACCGTTCGTTCCTAGTATCTGGTGAATCGTTTTTGCACGACACTCTTCATAGTTGGCAAGGGTAGGATTATCTAAATCCTGACTGCCAAAGCAGCGGTTTAAGTCTTTGTCGATATATCGTCTTCCGACGGCAAAGGCTTGAGGATTTCCGAATAAGGCGAGAGTCTCAAAACTAGGGCGTTGAATCAGTTCTGGAAATTGCTCGAACTTCTTAACTAGGTAGGCTCCGGTCAACTCATTACCGTGAATTCCTCCAACAATAGCAACTCGTCCGATTCGTGTCATACGTTCCATCCCCAATTTACGGCTTGAGAATAGACTTCTTGCATAAGTGTCAAACGTCAGGATATAAGTACTACTGTGACGGCACAATCATTGACATTTGCAATAGGTCTAATAGTTATTCTCTTGCCACTACAGTAAGCGAGGGTTCTACTCAATGTCCAATACTTTTCTAGGCAAGAAACTATATTTAAAAAATATAGTAATGGCATGAAGAGAATGGAACTCAGACACTTGCGGTATTTTATCGTCTTAGCTGAAGAGCTAAATTTTACTCGTGCCGCAGAACGTTTACGTATTGCCCAGCCTCCCTTGAGCCAGCAAATTCGTTCTTTAGAAGATGAACTGGGATTGCAACTGTTCGATCGCAGGCAGCGGCCGCTTCAGTTAACTCCAGCTGGACGAGTATTCTTAGAACAAGCACGTCAGATTTTCACTCAGGTTGAACAAGCGATTGGCTCGGCTCAACGAGCAAGCCGTGGTGAGAATGGACGGATTGTTGTTGGAATCAATACGTCTATCGCGAACAGCGTTCTTCCTGCTATTCTTCGCACATTTCGCGATCGCTTTCCCAATGTGGAACTCGTGCTGCACGAGCTAGTATCTTACCAGCAGCTCCAGGAATTGCGCGATCGACAAATTGATGTTGGTTTTGTTAATCTCCACCATTTGCAAAAAATTGATGAGAATGACGATACTTTGAGTTTTATTTCTATCCTGCAAGAACCCTTCGTCATTGTGTTACCTGAAAGTCATCCTCTAGCCGGACAACCTCAAGTTTCCCTAGCCGCACTGGCAGACGAGGTATTTATCTTACCCCCACCTCACCTCCCATCCGGTTTATATTGTCAAATTGTCAGCCTTTGCCAGCGCGTCGGGTTTTCCCCGAACGTGAGACAAGAAGCAACATGGATGTCTACTGTTCTAAGCTTGGTTGCAGGCGGAGTAGGGATTTCATTGCTTCCCGCCAATGCAAAAAACCTGCAACGAATAGGAGTTGTCTTCAGGTTTATACAGGAACAATCCCCAATATTCCAAACGGCTATGGTTTGGCGACGGAGTGATGCATCTGTTATCTTGCACAATTTCCTTGAGGTAGTTAGGCATGTGACGCAGCCCTGACGTTTTGCGATGTTTTTCGGCAAAAATCTGCTACCCCAAGCCCCGGCCTTAATTAGGCGAAATCATTCTAGTTAAGTCGAATAGCACTGACTTAAGCGTTTGTAGTAAGCGCTAAAGCGCTTCTGGCACTGAAGTGCCGACTACGAACCTATGCTATTTCAGTGACATTCTAGCTAAGTCGCAATGCATCCCCTGGCATATCTGTGCTCTGTCTTTGAGCAGTCGCTCCAATAACTTTGAGAACCTGAGAAACATAGTTATCGCTCTGCCCCACGGGTGCTACGGAACGAACAGCATCTTCAACAGCTTCCTTACCTGCTCCTCGAAGAATAACCCATGCAGCTAGGTATTGTGCCGCCAAACATCCACCTGCGGTTGCAATATTTCCTTGAGCGAAGAATGACTCTTCGAGTACCCGAACTCCTGTTTGTGCCAAATACGGACGTGTGGTTAAATCTGTGCAAGCAGGCATCTGACTGAGTAATCCGAGCTTACTTAATACTAAAACACCTGAGCATTGCGAACCAATAAGTTGTCGCTGAGGGTTAACTTGCAGCTTTGAGAAGATAGCGGCATCCTCAACTATATTGCGTGTATACTTGCCACTGCCAAAGAGAACAGCATCTGCTTGTGAAATAAACTCTAAAGGCTGTTGCGCCTTGACTGTTACACCATTCATCGACGTTACGCTATCTGTTGGACATACAATCTCAGCTTTCCAACCACTTTGCTTGACACGGTTTAGCAGGGTTAGCGCAACAAATGAGTCAATCTCGTTGAAGCCTTCAAATGTAGCGATCGCTATCTTCATAACAGCTTTATTGGCTCAATATTACCAAGGATAATTTTTGGTGATACTAACAACTTACCAAACCTCGGTATCTACACCTTTTGCATGCAACAACGCCTATGAAAACCAAGCTAGCCGATGCGGCGGTAAAGATTTGGCGACCGCAGCACGCCCAAACTATTGAACTAGTACGCGGCACCTTTACCACTTATTCCACTCCGCTTCACTTCCACGAAAACCTGGAGATTAATATTAAGCACGGCAGCGCCTGGGAGTTTTACTACCGAGGAACCAAGCATTACGTCCCTGCCAACACGCTCGTCCTAATTCAACCTGGGGAAGTCCATCAGTCTTCCTGCTCGGTTGACGACTCAAACTGCATCTTTCGCGGGCTGCATGTAGATTCGACACTGCTTCAACAAGTAACAACAGAGGTTGCAGGGCGTGAGAAAAGGATACCTTTTTTTCCAAACCCACTGGTGAGCGATCGAGATCTGAGTGAGTTGGTTGCAAGCTTTCATGCTGCTTGTGAAGGAGTTTCCCCACAGCTTGAACAACAGTCACGGGTTCTAGATGTGCTGGCGCAGATTGTGATGCGATGCGCGGACGATCGCCTTTCACCGCAGCCCTTAGGCAAAGAGCGACAGCCGATTGCACGAGTTCGAGACTATTTGCAAGAACACTACGCCGATGATATTTCGCTGGAGCAACTCGTACAAATTGCCAATTTGAGTGCCTTTCATCTCAACCGGGTATTTCGTCAAACGGTAGGGCTTCCTCCCCATGCCTACCAAACTCAGATCCGAATTGCGCGGGCCAAAACTCTATTGAGAAAGGGGTGGTCGATCGCCCAAGTTGCTCATGCCGTTGGGTTTGCGAGTCAGAGCCATTTTGGGTGGCACTTCAAGCGACTTCTAGGAGTCACACCAGGGCAATACTTGAAAGATAGCAAAAACTTGATAGAACCACAGACATGAGTTGGCTAATTCTGGGAGTTGGTTGTTTTTGATTCCATCTCAATTCGTATGCATCTATCTAGTAAACCGAATCATGAGAAGAATTAGCCGTATCTTACTTTCTGTCGTTCTTGTCAGCACTGCCGTTGTCTCTGTTGCGGTTGACTGGAACGCAAGCCATATCTTTAATCCGGATTGGCCTGCTCACGCCAAATTTCATGATGTCGTTATGCTGTGGCTGCTGAGTGGATGCAGCATTATGGCGCTGTGGTTGCTATGGCGGCGATCGGCAGAACCTGCTATTGCCTATACCGTTGCCATGTTAGTGCCTGTCATCTTTTGGTCGCCTTTCTTCTTCACCACATTGCTTGTGCCTGGAACGAGTTTGAAGGCAAACCCGAAGGAATCGTTACCAGTGCTAGCAGGCATTACTATCTATCCCAATGTTGCGATCGCGGCAATCAGCGTAATTCTGGCACTGATTGGCTATGGATTGTATCGTGCCTCCCATTCAGAAGTCAGAGAGCCATGAGTAAAGCTACCCGGATCGTCATTCTTGCCGGATTGGTCGTCTTTGTGCCAATTCAACCTGCGATCGCTCATCCAGGCCATGGCACGTTTCTGATGCAGAATTTAGCTCAAATGACGCTTTCACCTACATTAATGCTGTCTGGAATGGGTATTGCACTGGCGGCTGGAGCCGGACATGCCTTGGCTCCCGGACACGGTAAAACAATGGTGGCAGCTTATCTAGTTGGCTCGCGAGGCACTCCCCAACAAGCAATCTTACTCGGTTTGATTACCACCTTGACTCATACTGTTAGCGTTTTTGCACTAGGTATTCTGGTTCTGTTGTTCTCTGAGCATGTATTGCCAGAGCAGGTGTATCCGCTTCTGAGTCTACTGAGTGGGCTGATGATCTGTGGGCTTGGTTTTTGGTTGCTCGACAAGTATGTGAGTGATTCAACTGAGCCTCATCGCCATCACGAGCCTCACCACGTTCATCACCATCATCACGCCGATTGTCCATCTCAATCACAAGTAAGCTTGCCGTCGCTGCTAGCATTGGGCGCTGCTGGTGGTTTAGTTCCCTGTCCCTCTGCACTGGTGTTGTTGCTGAGCGCGATCGCTCTTCACCAAACTGCTTACGGGCTATTGTTGGTGAGCGCATTCAGTTTTGGATTAGCAGTGGTGCTAATAGCTATTGGATTAACCGTCGTTTACGCTCATAAACGGTTAAGCAATTTGCCATCCATCAAACCACTACAGCGGTTTGCGCCCGTTGTGAGTGCGAGCG
>DATNPT010000383.1:0-12317 GCA_036703075.1 Chroococcales cyanobacterium | reverse complement strand
TCTATTTTTTGCAGCAATACAGCTAATCGAGAAATCTCTTCCTGCAACTCCAGATCGACTGACTCATCATCATAATCCTGAATAAATCGTTTCATCTCATCTAGATTTTTCTGACAGGCAAGAAGCGCTGTCATCGCAGTAGAGTGTTCTGTACCCTGTGTCATAGGAATTATCTTGGTTCTTAATCTGTCTGATGCAAGCCGCACAACCTAATACGCAACAGTCTATGACAATCCATTACTCTAGGGTTGCCAGTTTTTCCCTACGTCCGTAGAATGTGGGAACATCAATGGCTTTTCCCGGTCTATGGGGGTGCTGTGCGTCAGCAACTTCTGCTGTGGAATATTAAGGTTCGCCTTGTATAGCCATTTTGGCTCAGTTCCAGGTTGAAGGCGTAAAAACATTGTTATCGGGTGCCTCAGTTAACGCCTTCTGTTCAGTCTAACAATGGTGAGATTGGCGTGGCTCTATCTCTGTATGTACATCAAGTACGTGCATGAGTAATAACATCAGCAACCGTTATTCCTTAAAGGATTAACTCGCTGAAGCAGGAGCTAACGCTGTCACTGAGTTATTCAATAGTTTCCCGTTTCTCAACGTTTCCCGCTCTCTATGTTCATCTATGACCTTCCGAAGTTTTTGCCATATCTAAATTATTCAGCAGGACTTAATACCCTTTGGATCGAACAGAGTTTACTTCTCGTTTTAAACGTAGGATAAGAGGCTTTCCAAACCGTGTTAGGACATGTGCGGCATCTACGTCTAGCCACTCTATATAAATTGGGTCTCTAGAAATTCCCTTCACAGGATAAAAGTTAGGCAGAGTTTCCGGAAGATAAATAGCTGGTCTTGAGTGTAAAGGTAGTTGATAAGCTGGGGCCTGAATTTACTATTGACTGAAAGGCTCTGTGCTAGTGGCGTTCTACAAAGGTTCGCTAGCCAATCTCAGGAAAGAGCTTAATTTCTACATTTTCATGGGTTCAGGCTTGCAGGAGATTGCAGACTGAATTCAACTACTTATCAGTCATACGAGGTGAAGCAATGAGTCCCGCACTTTCTTCTAATCAAATTAAGTTATTTTCCAAACCAGGTACTGGCAGAGTAGAAAAAACGATCGCGCCAGAGCAACCCGGACGAGTACAATTTCAAGGTTCTTACTGGCCGGCGCGACTTTACGATCCTGAATGTCAAGCGACTCTTCTTCCGGATGAAGCGATCGCGGTTGTGGGTAGACAGGGGATTACAATGCTTGTACTTCCAATCGGCTAAGTTGTTACCTGCTCGATTAACAAGATGCTATTTCCGATAGTAGGAAATCGTAAGCGCGATCGCGAGGCACCAATCACCCACCTTGCGATCGCACTTTTTCAACCATTGCTTCAAGCAAAAACGACTGTACGGTTACTATAGACCAACACCTGATGCCGCAAGTGTAAGCGTACTGCCCTAGCTAAAACGACTCGCTCTAAATCCTTTCCTTTACGAATTAAGTCGGGGACGCTGTCCCGGTGGCTGACTCCCACCACATCTTGCTCGATAATCGGGCCTGCATCCAGTTCAGGAGTGACATAGTGAGCTGTAGCACCAATAATTTTGACACCTCGTTCGTGCGCTTGGTGGTAAGGCTTAGCTCCAGCAAAGGCAGGTAAAAAGGAATGATGAATGTTAATAACCTGGGGAAACTGAGCAATAAAGTCTGGACTGAGAACTTGCATATACTTGGCAAGAATGACCAAGTCAATCTTGTACTCCCGTAGAAGTTCTAGTTGTTTGGCTTCTTGCTCAGCCTTGCTTTCTTTCGTAATAGGAATATGGTGGAAATCTGCGCCAAATTGTTCGCTAATTGCTTGAAGCGTGGAATGGTTGCTAATAATTAACGGAACTTCTGCTGAAAACTCCTTTGAACGTTGCCGCCAAAGCAAATCTAACAGGCAATGGTCTTGCTGACTCACCCAGATAGCAATCCGAGGGATAGTGTCGGAAAAGTGGAGTTGCCAGTTCGCTTTTAGGGGTTGCGCGATCGCATTAAATGCAGGTGCAATGACATCGCGCGGCAAATTGAATCCATCCAACTGCCATTCAATTCGAGTCAGAAACAACCCAGCCGCAAAGTCTGTGTGTTGGTCAGCATGAATGATATTGCCACCGTTGGAGTAAATAAAGTTGGCAAATTTGGCGACAAGTCCCCGTTGGTCAGGGCAGGAAATAAGTAGCGTTGCGGTGTTCATAGTTTGTAGCTCATGGTTCATGGTAAAGAAAGCTATCAACAATGAACTCTGAACGAAAGCGGCTGACACCAATTATGACAAGATATTGACCGCATGGTATGAGCGGTCAATATCGTTCGCGTCAGGTTCCTAACCGCTGCAACTTATACAAACTCGCATATAGCCCATCCTGTTGCAATAAGTCTTCATGACTACCGGACTCCACAATTTCGCCCCGTTTCAGCACCAGAATTCGATCTACGTTGCGGATCGTCGAAAGCCGGTGAGCAATAATAATCGCGGTACGTTGTTCTAATAGTCGATCTAGAGCTTGTTGAATCAGTGCTTCGGTGCCGACATCCAAACTAGCTGTTGCCTCATCTAACACGAGAATCTTAGGGTCGCGAATGGCAGAACGGGCAAACGCCAATAATTGCTTCTGACCTCCAGAGAGATTAGTTCCTCGCTCTCGTAACTGAGTATCGTAGCCTTGAGGGAGTTGTTCGATGAAACTTGCAACATTGGTAACTTGTGCGGCAGTTTGAACCTCTTCGATTGAATAACTTTCCCCAAGCGTGATATTGCTTTTCACATCACCGGCGAAGAGGAACCCTTCCTGAAGAATCACGCCGATATAGCGTCGTAGTTCCGCCTGAGAGATATCGCGAATATCAATTCCATCTACCAAAATTCGTCCTTCTGTCGGTTCGTAGAGGCGGCAGAGAAGACGAATGATTGAACTCTTCCCAGCACCTGTAGGACCGACTAAGGCGACCTTTTCACCGGGACGAATGGTAAAGTGCAGGTCTTTAAGCACGTACTCGTCCTGCTTGTAGGCAAACCACACATGTTCAAAGCGAATCTCTCCCGGCTGAGGAGTAGAGAGTAGAGAGGGGGAAGTGAGAGATTTTTCGCCACTGACCTGTTCGGGGTCACGGATTTCTACAGGTTCGGTCATAATGTCGCTGAGGCGCTCGATCGCTGTAAAACCCGCTTGGAGCATCGTAAATTTTTCGGCAAATCGACGCAAGGGGTCAAACAGTCGCTGAGCGTAGAGGACGAAGGCAGATAAGGCACCAAAACTCAAGCTCTTACCAAGGACGAACCAACCCCCCAGCGCCAATACACCTGCAATTGCCGCTAGAGCAATCCATTCTAGGGTTGCGGAAACCGCTGAATCGTAAAAGATGGTTTGGTCTACCTCACGGATGTAGCGCTGATTGACCTCCCGAAACATTTCCGTATTGAATCGCTCTCGGCGGAACAACTGCACAATATTGATCCCGGTGATGTTTTCTTGCAACATCGAGTTGAGCGCTGAGAGTTCTTCTCTAGATTTGTAGTTGGCTTTGCGATACTGCTGCTGGAAGTAAATAATTAGACCTGTCACCGGCACGAGCATTAGCACCAGCATCAAGGCTAGTTGCCATTGCAGCAAAAACATGGTGACGGCAATCACGAGCATGGAGAGGATGTCACCGATAATCCCAATGGCACCTGTCGAAAAGACATCTCCTAGTGCTTCGACATCGCTCGTTAGTCGCGTAATCAACCGCCCGACTGGTGTCCGGTCAAAAAATCGCACGGCGAGAGAGGTGACGTGGTCAAATAGGTCGTCGCGAATTCCTGCCGTCATTTGCTGTCCTACCTTCACCACCAGGAATCCCTGAACGGCGACAAACACGAGTCGGACGACAATCGTCAGCAGCAGTAGACCAATCAGAATATTCAATGCATCCGTTAGATTGATGCCTTTAAGAAAAAACCAGATTTGATTTTCCGAGCGAATGAGAGAGATGGCTTGCCCGATAATCAGTGGCTGAATTGCACTAGCTATAGAAAGCGGTAGCAATAGAGCAATAGAAACGAACAGAAGCCGTCCATGGCGACGAGCATAGGGTACCAGTCGCAGGAGGAGTCGCCAGTCATTCTCTCGCGGTCTCTGGCGGCGATCTGCCTGTGAAAGTAAAGATATATTACTCATTTAAGCTAGAAGTCGTAATTTCTATAACAAAACCAACAAAAACTACAAAAAAAAGCACAAGCTTTAATAATCTAGCTTAGGAGACAATGCCATGCTCATGCGTGAAGTAGAGGCAGTTAGACTGCAATTAAAGCAGTTTATTGCTCGTAATATCGAAACTCCCCGACTGCAACTGAGACAGTTCACACCCGATGATACGGAGGAGTTGTATTACATCTACAGCCATCCCGGTCTGTTTAAATATATGTCCAACGAAAAACCATTGCTGTTGGAACAGACGAGGGCAGCAATTCAGTCCATGACAGAAAATTGGGAAAACTATAACTTTGGGGTGTGGGCGATCGTTCATAAGGAAGATCAAAGATTAATTGGTCATTGCGGACTGAAGTTCCTCGAAAATACGACAGAAGTTCAAATTGGCTATTTGTTGTTAGAGTCTCACTGGAATCAGGGTTTAGGCACAGAGGCAGCCTCTGCTGCACTAAAGTATGGGTTTGAGGTGATTAACCTCCCCAGGATCGTTGCGATCGCAAAACCGGAAAACATTGCTTCGCGCCGCGTGATGGAAAAAATGGGCATGAAGTATGAAAAAGATGCCTACTTTTACGAAAATGATGTGGTGTACTATTCCATTCTACGGAATGCCTATCTATCAACGGTTAGGGGGTTAAAGCCCGTAACAGACACTCAGCATCTACCTTGTCCTGTTCGTCAGCCGCTGTGTTTAGGTTAAATCCTCGGTAGCCGCCGAGAGGCTGATAGACCTAAACTGAAGACAGCCTGACTCCCACGAGAGACCCCAGAGAATTTGGATGACCTGTAGTTGATTTACAGTAATCCCACAGTAGAACCTTACACCGAACAAGACCAAGCGATTAATTGCGATCGCGTTACAAAAAAATCTTTTGAACGCCCTGTAATGAGCATATGGAACGGTAAGAACGAAAAAAATTCTTACTTTCGTACCAGGAAGACTATCTACTCCGCTCTATTACAAGAAGCCTAAGGCTCGTCGGACTCTTACATCTTTTTTAATCCAACTCACATCGCCAATTCGCTACGCAAAAAATGGCGAGATGTTCTTAAAAGTATTCACTCTGCTCACTTATTGAATCCTAAAACAGAGCTGATTTAGAATTGGCTAGAATAAAAACCTAGGCTAGATGCAAAAACAGGTTAAAGTTAAACCCAGTTCTAAACGGCAAAGTATAGAAGAATCCGCAGATGGTCAACTTACGGTATATCTCAAGTCGCCGCCAGTGGATGGCAAGGCAAATCAGGAGTTGATCGAACTATTAGCAGACAAGTATGATGTGCCGAAGTCCCAAATTCGCATCAAGTTCGGTTTATCGTCTAGGAATAAGCTGGTTGAAATTGACACCGATTCATAGCTCAATAGGGAGATATAGCGGTTCTCAGTTGCATCGACCAGACGGTGAGGGTAAGGCATGCCTAGTCCCTACGGAATGTCTGTGTTTCACTTATGTGAGACTCGCTATAGTCAACATCTGCAACTTCTGTGATGGTACGGGTGACTCAGAATACTCCTTCTTTTCCTATCCGGGTTGGTCTTGTCGGTACTGGATTTGCAGCGAAGCTGCGGGCTGAAGCATTGCAGGTCGATTCACGCTCGCACTTGGTTGCAGTTAGCGGCCATACACTAGAGAAAACCCAAGAATTTGCCAAAAACTACGATGCTTTATCCGTCGAATCCTGGCAGCAGTTGGTAGAGCTGGTCGATCTGGACTTGGTGATTATTGGTACCATTAATCGCGATCATGGTGCGATCGCTCGTGCTGCCCTAGAAGCAGGAAAGCACGTTGTTGTCGAATATCCCCTCTCCCTCGATCCCCAAGAAGCCGAATCGTTATTAGCTCTTGCCAAAGCCAAGGGCAAGCTCTTGCATGTCGAACATATTGAGTTACTCGGCGGCTTACACCAGGCGCTGCGACGATCCTTGCCAGAGATTGGTAACGCCTTTTATGCCCGTTACGTCACGATTACGCCTCAACGGCCCGCCCCCCGTCGCTGGACTTACAATAGCGAACTCTTTGGCTTTCCCTTCAGTGCTGCCCTCTCCCGTATTCACCGACTTACCGATTTGTTTGGTAAAGTTACTGCGGTCAGTTGCCAATCTCGATTTTGGGAAACTGGCGACGACTACTTTACCGCCTGTCTGTGTACTGCCCAACTGCGATTTACTAACGGTCTAATTGCAGAAGTGACTTATGGGAAAGGGGAAACTTTCTGGCAACCACTCCGCAACTTTGAGGTGCATGGGGAGCAAGGAACGCTTTTGTTTGAAGGCGATCGCGGCTCGTTGATTCGAGGAGAGGAACAGACAGCGATTGATGTGGGTGGACGACGCGGTTTGTTTGGGAAAGACACGACGATGGTACTAGACCATTTGATCGAAGGAACACCCCTGTACGTGTCGGCCGTGGAAAGTTGTTACGCTCTTAAGGTGGCAGATGCAGCACGTCAGTCTGCCGAAACAGGAAGGACGATAAGCTTAGGGTGAACAGCACTGATTTAACCCTGAATCAACCCTAGCGCGGGGGGGAGAGGGGGAGACGCTTGGGGGTTTGGGGGAAACCCCTAAGTCCGGGTTTTCTCTAATACCTACAACTTTCGCCTTAAGTCAGTGCCATAATCATGCGATGATAGTCGTCTAGCGTTCATTTGGCGGTCGTTACGGCCATCATGATGTCCTCCTAACCAAAGGGGCTTCATTTAATTCTGGCACTTCTAGTCAGGTTTCTTCTGGAGTTCAGCTTTTAACTAGGGCTAAAGCCCGTCCGCTTGTCGGCGGGGCGTGTTCAAAACTCACGTTGCGAGAAGATGAGAATGGCGATGGTCAAAAGCAGCGTAGTGTAGAGCAGACCATACAAGCCATCAGTCAAAAGGGTCTGTGGCGATGGTAAAATCCCGTAAACTGCTTCGTTTTTTAAATTTAGGCGCGATAAATCGGGTAAGACTAAGTACAGCCCTTGGGTTAACGACTCAATGTTAGGGTTTTTGCTCAACTTGCCTAGCTCGACTAAATCGCGGCTGAAGTTACCCATTAAATAAATTCCGAAGGTGAGCAGTGCTGCCAAAACAGAACTCGTGAAGACACCAAATACCAGTGCTACTGCTGTCATCAAACACAGCGTCAAAAACTGGAAAAAAATTGAAACTAAGATGGTGCCCAATGGGTAATCAATCTTGCTAAAGCTCAGTAGGAGCAGATAGATTACCGTCATGGCAACGACTAGGACAGCCAAGACACCGGAGAGTCCTAAATGTTTGCCAATGATAAACTCGGTACGGCTGACTGGTTTGGGAATTAAGACTAAGACGGTACGCTTCTCGATTTCTTTATTAATCAAACCAGTACCGACAAAGATGGCAACGATGACGCTAAAAACGTCGATCGCTGCCAGACCTAAATCTAGGAAAATTTTGTTTTCTGTTGTGGCAGCTATTTCCGGCAAGAGCCTGAGTGCAAAGACTAAAAGCACTGCAAAAACGCCAATCAGATACAAGATGCGATCGCGAATAACTTCCCGAAATCCATTAGATGCGATCGCCCAAATTCTCACTAGACTCACTATTCCCTCCGATCGTCATTTGCTAGAGCTTCATTGTCGAATAAAGCTATCTCGTTTAGCGCTCGGCTGATCTATCCCCCAACCTCGAACTGGAGCGCAGGCAAAATTACCAATCGCGGCTGGTGTTGGTTGAGCGTTGGTTGGATTGGCGGCTGGCGTAGTTCTCACGCTAGACGGAGTAATTTGACACAACTTGCCAACAGAATAATTTTCTTGATTTTGAAGGTCGGCACGCGGTCCTTGCCAAATTGCTCGCAAATCTAGATTGTACCCAGAATTACTAGATGAGATAGCAGAGTTCACTTCCCAATAAGCATCTTCTGCAATCTTGGGTGAGATTTGTTGCTTGGCTTCCGCTTCGACGGCATTAATTAGTTTTACTCGCTGATCTTGTAAGAGTAACCGCTCAACCTGCGGCCAAGGTTTACCATCGAGGCGCTCATACAACTTCGGTTCTATTGTATTTAAGATTAAGGCACCTCTAGGGATGGTTGAGTTTGCTAGTTCCCGCTTCACGACAAAGGCACTTTGGTGGAAGTCATCAGCCATAAGACTGGGATAGTCTCCTAACCAGTGTTGAATTACGAAATAAAACTGGAACCAGCAGCTGAGAAGGAACTGAGTACCGAACAAGATGACTAAGTTTTGGCGCTTTTGTGGTACCGGTATTTTCAGCCTCGGCCCTTCTCCTACGAAATCCGGTAAAGCTGCAATGATTGCAGATATAATCGGCCAGCTAACTAATGTCTCTTGTCTAAGTTGACCGTCGCGACTAAAGATATACATACTAACGAGCACCCCAGTAATCCAGGGACTCAAAGGAAAGCCCGGTTCTACCGGACTCTTGTAGCCAACTCGAAACTGATTGGCAGATGTTGTTCCCCAGAAGACACCCAAAATCAAGAAAATCCAAGCAAAATTAACGAGTAATTCGGCTACCCATTGAGTTGCCAGGAAAGCCATATACAGGGAAAACAGACTGAGCAATATCAGGGTTTCCCAGGAAAAAGCACTGGGAGGTCTGAGGTTTTTTTGCAGCCAGTCGTAGATATCTTGGAGAAGTTTCATATTATCTCTCTCCCCAAAGGATTGAACTGAAGGAAACGCAAGAATAAAAGTAGCAAAATCGCGGTATGACTATAGGCATTAGCTAATAGAACGACCATTGCATTATTAGCGCTCGTTTGTAAAGCGGCTCGGCGCAGTCGAACGACTAATCCTGACTGACGATTGTCAGAAGATAGCGGTGAAGTTTGCCATTCGTCGGACGTTCTGACTATAGCGTCTAATAACTCTAGCCCTTTCAGTTTGATGACGAAGGCAGCGAAGAACATGCCAATTCCAGCCAGGGCAATGGTTAAATTGAGGCCAGGTGGCCGGGGAGTGAAAAGGCGATCGAAAAAAATGTAACCAATCAGTTGAGATTTGAGATCTGGCGGGAGAACGTCTTGAACGATAAAAAAAACTACCCAACCAATGACTACCGTGAGGAGATTAATTGATGTAGCGTATTGAACGCTGTGTTTTCGCGTTAGTCTTAACCTGCGGTGAAAGACTCTTGCTTCCAGCGCGATCGCCACAAACAGAAATAAGACCTGAAACAAAATGGTCTGTAGTGGCAAAACTGGTTCTGTCATAAGGGTCGGCTCCTGAGCGAGCGAGTGTCACTTTGAAGGACTCTACAGGTTTCCCCTCTACTATCCACTATTGTCATGCCGGAAATGACTCCACTCGGATTTTTTTCAATTTTGAGCTGGAGGGTTCCTTGCTGAGTGCGTTTGGAGAGTTTCACCTCAAGAGTTGGAGAGAAGGTGCAGTTATAGCTGTCGCCATCAAGGTTAGGACAGATTTAGCAGCCCAAACGACTACGTCCCAGAATAATCCTTCTATCCTAGAGCCCTGGAGCCTTTTGCTATATCGCTTTTACAAAGATTATGGCGCAGCCTAGGCTAGGCGAGCGATCGAGAGGTAAACTTGTGCTTTGGGATTGGTTTGAAGGAGCGGAATGACCAGAACGGGTATTGGTATTCGCACGGCGGTTGAACGTAATGAGCGTATCACGGGTCAGATTCACGTTTATGATGGCGTGGGTAAGGGCAAGTCTCAGGCAGCATTGGGTGTGGTTTTGCGCTCGATTGGTTTGGGAATTAAGTCAGCACAAGCCAGCCGCGTCTTGTTGCTGCGGTTTCTCAAAGGACCAGGACGCCCTTATGATGAAGATGCGGCGATAGAGGCGTTACAGCAAGGTTTCCCTCACTTAATTGACCAAGTGCGGACGGGACGCTCGTCGTTTTTTTCCAGAGATGAGATTACACACTTTGATGCGGCTGAGGCACAGCGAGGCTGGGATGTTGCCAAAGGCGCGATCGCTTCTAACCTCTATTCAGTGGTTGTCCTCGATGAACTCAACCCCGTCCTGGATTTAGGCTTGTTGCCAGTGGATGAGGTGATTAAAACTCTTAAAAACAAGCCAGAGAATTTAGAAATCATTGTCACGGGTCGAGGAACACCCCAAGCCCTGTTGGATATTGCCGATTTGCATACGGAGTCTGTGTCTCACGATCACCCGGTATCTAGAGAACAGGGGATTGAAGGCATCGAAATCTACACGGGTGCGGGGAAAGGTAAATCGACGAATGCTCTAGGCAAGGCATTGCAGGCAATTGGCAGGGGAATTAGTACCGATAAGTCCCACCGAGTGCTGATTATGCAGTGGCTGAAGGGGGGTAGTGGCTACACGGAAGACGCGGCGATCGCGGCTTTGAAGCAATCCTATCCCGATTTAGTCGATCATCACCGTTGTGGTCGAGATGCGATCGTGTGGCGGGGAAAGCAGGAGATTGCCGACTATGTAGAAGCCGAGCGAGGCTGGGAAATTGCTAGAGCGGCTTTAGCTTCTGGTTTGTATAAAACTATTATCATGGATGAGCTCAATCCCACCGTTGACCTAGAACTCTTGCAGGTGGAACCGATTGTGGATGCTCTGTTACGAAAACCCCGCGATACGGAAGTGATTATCACAGGGCGCTGCTTGAATCAACCGGCGTACTTTGATCTAGCAAGCGTCCACTCGGAGATGATTTGTCACAAGCATTACTGCGAGAAGGGTGTGGATTTAAAGAGCGGGGTAGATTATTAGAACTCAAAGAAAATCTTGGGAAAGCGATCGCTATGTAGCCTAGATCACTGTGTCACTAGGTCAGAACTTCAGATCGTGATAAGGTATGAGCGTTTAATTCCTGCTTTGAAACGCTTAAAAGTCAAAGGCGAACCATCGATAAAGTTCTCTAAGCTATGTTAAATCCGGCACAGACGGTCAGCATCTTGCAAAAACAGCCCGACCCTAAAATGTTTTCAGCTGGTCAGCTCATCTTTAGGGAAGGAGATTCCGGTGATTTTATGTACGGCATCCTGGCAGGAGAAGTTGACCTAAGAGTCAATGGTCGGGTTGTAGAAACGATCGCTCCCGGTGAAGTTTTTGGTACAGGAGCGCTAATCGGTATAAAGAGCAGAACCTATACAGCGAGTGCTAAAACTGACTGCAAAGTAGCGTTCCTTGATGAATATCGGTTTCTCTTTGCCATTCAAGAAACTCCCGTATTTGCGCTTGAAGTCATGAGAAGTTACTCTGAACGACTCAGCCGCATGGCACATCGAGTACTCAATCAGTTTCTAGAACAGCCCATACCAAGCGATCGCTCAACTCTCTAGACGGCAAGATATTTTTCTCCAGCTCGGAGTTTATATTCAGATGGAGAGAAACTAACGTAACTTTTAGCTTTAATCTAGTGCATTTCCCAATAACGGTTTTATAGGCTGGCTTTGCCCTTCAAAAATGTTTGTGAAAGGACTGTTAGAAAACTGGAGAATTCGAGTTAGGAGCTGAGCTATTTTCGTAGCCAGGCTGTTGAGTAGCGGGTGTATTCGATACAGACAGGGGTTCCTCACGGCTCCAATCGCGAATACTAACAGTAATTGCGGTAAACACAGCTCCTGCAAGAAGGGCTGCAATGACTTTAGAAAATGATTGATCGGGGTAGTTGTACATGGTCTAGAAGCTCCCTTGAACCAGCCTTACCTTCAAGATAGCTGTGACAACCCACTTGAAAACTCTATCAGGAGAGCAACTAACAGCTCTTTCTCAAGGATTAATTTTCTCATCATTAATCGACCAATTTTTAAGCCTATGTCTTTCATAAGGAAGAACTGTCTCGACCCAAGGTTAGCTGTGATGGTTGGATAAGTATAAGGGGAACGAAATAGCCATGGTTGCTATGGGTGTTTAGCCCAACCTCTCATCGCCAATCCGGACGGCAGTAAATCTTGGTGTTGGATGAAAGATTTGGGAAAGAAAAGGGAAGACTAAATTTAAACCCGTCTCGTGAAACAGAATCTGGAAACAATGACTAAGAACCAATGCTCTCAGAAGTGGTACGAGAAAAAATGGTTTATTATTCCAGGATTCGTACTATTCTTCCCGTTGAGCCTCATTCTTGCTGGGTTAGGTTGCTGGGTTGTTGAGCATCCTTTGAC
>DATNPT010000365.1:0-7978 GCA_036703075.1 Chroococcales cyanobacterium | reverse complement strand
TGCACCTTCTCCCAAAAGCCAAGCCACCTATTTTGCGATCGCGGCGGCTATTGCTGGTGTCACTGGCAGTATAGGAACTATGGCTGGAGGCTTTCTCGCTCAGCTAACCAGTCTTGGTAGTTTACCTGGATTATTTGCTCTCTCAGCTGTGTTGCGATTAGTCGCATTATTGCCTCTAGTGTTTGTCCGAGAGCATCGTTCTATGTCGCTGCTCGAACTATGGGGTGACGTGAAGCTCGCGCTGAGTCCATCGCTCAATCTTTTGGGTAAGAAGGAGTGGCGTCTGCGTTGGAATCCGCAAACCATACTCATTCAAGCTGTAGCACTGACTAATCGCCTTAAATAGGTTGATAGAGAGTACAGAGTGGGCAGTCGATATTTATCGTTTATTGCCTCTTGCTCTTTGCCTGAGTCAAGAGCGAGAACTTTCCAGAAATAGATTGCTAGTGCAAGAAGGCAGGAGGCTCTTATGTAGAAGGCAGAAGGCAAGAAAGCTTATATCGTCAGCTTTTTAACCTTTTTCAACTGGATAGTTATTTCTGCCAGCCTCCCCTAGAACGCCAATTCAGTGTTAAGAACCTAACACCCTTCCCGCACTTCGTGCCGCTTCGCTAACGTAGGGAAGGGGGAGTCAAACTCCCCTCTCCCGGCAGGAGAGGGGCTGGGGGAGAGGTTTTTCCAGAATTACAGAATCGGTGTTCTAGTGTAGTGAGTTGTTATAGATGGCACTCATTCTCAACATTAATTTTCGATAATCAAAGGAGAGCTGCTACTAGCGGAAGGTTAAAAGCCGATCGCCTACTACAACCAAAATGAATCAAATAGACTATCTTCGCATTAGCCTGATCGATCGATGTAACTTCCGTTGTCAGTACTGCATGCCGGAAGGAGCGGAACTTGACTATATCTTGCAACAAGAACTGCTAACCCATGAGGAACTCCTCACGTTGCTCAAAGAGGTATTTATTCCTGTGGGATTTAGAAAGTTTCGCCTCACCGGTGGTGAACCCCTGCTGCGTCCCGGCGTTGTAGATTTAGTAAATGCGATCGCATCCCTGCCCGAAACTCAGGACTTGGCGATGACGACGAATGCGTTTTTACTCGCAGGCATGGCACAAGACCTCTATGATGCAGGATTGCGACGCATTAATATTAGTCTCGACTCCCTTCACCCGGAAACCTTTGACAAAATTATTGGTAACCGGGGGCGATCTCGTTGGCAGCAAACTTGGGAAGGAATTCAAGCTGCTCATCAAGTCGGGTTTGACCCTTTAAAACTGAATATAGTCATCATTCCCGGAATTAATGAACAAGAAGTTCTCGATTTAGCTGCCTTGACGATCGAGCGCCGCTGGCACGTTCGATTTATTGAGTTTATGCCGATTGGGAATGCAAAACTATTTGGCGAACGAGCTTGGGTGCCTTCTGAAGAGTTACGGCAGCGCATTCGCGACGTTTTTGGTTTAACTGAATCCAGCGTTCGGGGGAATGGGCCGGCTGATGTATTCCAGATTCCCGATGCCTTGGGAACCTTGGGGTTTATCAGTCAGATGTCAGAGTGTTTTTGCGATCGCTGCAACCGGATGCGCTTGTCTGCTGACGGCTGGCTTCGCCCCTGCCTGCTCAATGAAACGGGTCAGATCGACTTCAAAACGGCTCTCAGAAGCGGTATTGCTCCAACTGAATTAAAAGAGCAAGTGCGTCAGTTGTTAACCATCAAACCCGAAATTAACTTCAAAGAGCGAAATTCTGGAATTGACGGTACCTACACCCGCACTATGTCTCAAATTGGAGGATAGTCAGCGGTCAGTAGTCAGTAGCCAGTAGTCGTATAAGAAAACAACTGACGACTGACAATTGACAACTGACTAATTTAGGCTTTCCGGGAGTAGAACTCAACCACCAACAGTTCGTTGATTTGTAGTGCTACCCACTCGCGTTCGACAACACTATTCACCTTGCCCGTAAGAGTTTTTTTATCAAACTCTAAATGGCTAGGAAGGTTGGCTAAGCCAGGATACTCCAAGTTTTGCTCAACTAAACGCTTGGAGCGCTCGCGAGCTGTCACACCAATGACCTCTCCGGGACGGCACTGATAGCTAGCGATATTCACTACCCGACCATTCACTGTTACGTGTCCGTGATTCACAAGCTGACGGGCTGCTGGGATAGTACCAGCCATACCCAAGCGGAAGACCGTGTTATCCAGTCGCATTTCCAACATTTGCAACAAGGATTGACCGGTTGAACCTGTTGCTCGACGAGCTTTACGGACATAGCGAAGCAATTGCTTTTCCGTAATGCCGTAGTTAAAGCGGAGTTTTTGCTTTTCTTCCAGTCGGATCGCATATTCTGACCGCTTCTTGCGAACTTGACCATGCTGACCCGGTGGATATGACCGACGGGCCGTCTTGCGAGTCAATCCTGGTAGCTCGCCCAGACGGCGCACAACCCGCAGACGCGGACCTCGATATCGCGACATATAGTTTCCTCTTGCTTGTCCTGACTAAAATTTTACCCAAAACTATAATTTTACATCCTAAAGTGAAGACTTTAAAGAGCCAATACCCTTTAATGTCTTCAACAACCATAAGTGTAGTCCCACTTCTGCCAACTTTGCCAAAGGAGAAAATGAGAGAAGCAGACAATTGGAACTAATTCTCCTTATATGAGCGTCTATTTTCAATTTAAGCTCCCCGTGCGATCGCAGACAATGAAAGCGTAGGCTTCTTGCATAAGTAGCAAGACTTTGAGAGATAAGTACTGTAGCTACATGGCAACAATTAAATGAACTCGAGAAGTCTCATGAAACACTCTCTCCTTGTCTGGAGCATCGGGAGCGTCTATTGTCAAGCCAGATATCCTAAACAAGTTTGATGGGAGAAATTTAAATGATAGGCTGTCAGAAATCTATTTGCTCTCTAGGTGTTCTTTGGGTTACACAATCGCTGACTTTTTTTCTGATGCTGCCACCACTCAGGGCGCAGTCGTTTGAAGTCAGTGTCAAGTTTCCACCGACGGAGGATGTAGACGCGCCTGGTAGCACCGGCGGAGGGGGAACGCGAGGGGGTTGTCTGACGGGTAAGCTCCCTTTAACACCTGTAGTCCCCAGCAATAATTTAGTCACAACAGTTTCAGCTCATCCCACCTTGTTTTGGTACGTTCCCGGAAGTCGAACTAACGCTAACTCAGCATTATTCGTGCTTTTGGATAGTCAGAACAATGAACTTTACCAAACTAAGTTGGCACTTACAGGGACTCCCGGCATCGTGAAACTGAGCCTACCAAAAACTGTATCTTTACAACCAGCTCAGAAGTATACCTGGAAGTTTTCAGTGCTTTGCGATCGAGATACTGAACAGGTTGGGGGATACGTTGAGGGAGCGATTAAGCAGACTCAACTTAATTCCCAGCAAAAAGCTCAACTAGCGAGGGCAAAAGATCCACTCCAACAAGCCGAAGTGTACGCGCAAGCCGGAGTTTGGCAAGAAACATTGACTCTTGTCAGCCAATTGCGCCAAAACCGTCCGAATGATTCTAAAATCGTCGAGGCCTGGAACGAATTGTTAGAGTCTGTTGACCTAAAAGCGATCGCCTCAGCACCTTTGCTTGAGTGTTGTAATGCTGATAACGCTCAAAAATGAGTTTTGAGTACACAATCGTCTTATGCGAAAACGATTAAAGCGACTGCTCTGGGACTGGCGCGGAGTGTTAATCACTGCCCCCACGGTTGCGGGACTCGTGGTACTACTGCGGATGACAGGCATACTCCAGTCTTTGGAGTGGGCAGCTTACGACCAATATATGCGTTTTAGCCCCCCCGAACGACGCGACGATCGCATTGTCATCGTCGGGATTGATGAAGGTGACTTGCGAAACATTGGGCAGCCGATCATTTCCGATCGCATTTACGCGCAGTTGCTAGGGAAACTCAAAGCAATGCGTCCCAGAGCAATTGGTCTAGATATTTATCGCGATTTGCCTGTAGAACCCGGCCATCAGGAATTAGTGCGGGTATTTGAATCTACCCCTAATCTCATTGGCATCCAGAAAGTGGTGGGGGATAGCAGACGTGAGGCAGTCGCTGCGCCATCCGTACTCAAAGCCAAAGATCAAGTCGGCGCTAACGATTTGCTCTTTGATACGGATAGCAAGGTGCGGCGTATGCTGCTGTACGTACAGCCGCGAAAGGGAGAAACGGTTTACAGTCTCAGTTTGTATCTGGCTTTGCTCTATCTGGAACGAGATGGTATCGCCCCTGAA
The DNA here is from genome assembly GCA_036703075.1 of Chroococcales cyanobacterium. Lineage (GTDB taxonomy): Bacteria > Cyanobacteriota > Cyanobacteriia > Cyanobacteriales > Coleofasciculaceae > DATNPC01. The sequence goes on along the minus strand of DATNPT010000365.1, from coordinate 3,715 downwards.
ATTATTCCAGGTACGAAAAATTGGCGGTTGGGTCAGACGACGTTTGCCCGCTTTAGAGGCAATGATGGTGGCTATGTTAGGGCTGACGATCGCGGCTACCAATTGTTGCTGAAATACCGAGGGGCAGCCCAGCACTTTAAAACAGTCTCGATGACCGATATTCTGCAAAACCGCGTACCAAAGGATTGGGGACGCGATCGCATTATCTTGGTGGGTGGTGTGAGCGAAAGTTTTGCGGACTTACACTTTACACCGTACAGCAGCAGTCTGTTCAGTCAGCCACAACGGATGCCTGGAATAGAAATTCATGCTAATATTGCTAGCCAAATTCTCAGCGCTGCCCTGAATCGTCGTCCTCTGATCGAGAGTTGGTCGAAACCAGTAGAGGTATTGTGGATTTTGCTCTGGTCCGCCGTCGGTGGCATCATCAGTTGGCAAGGGCGATACAAGGGGGGCGTTAGTCGATTCTCATTCACAAGAGCGATCGCTCTTGTGTTGGCCGGAGTTGTTTTGATGGCTAGCACCTATGCGGCTTTCCTCGGCGGATGGTGGATACCGCTTGTCCCAGCCATCTTAGCCCTATCAGGCAGTGCGATCGCTATCACAGGCTACATTGCCCGCACGGCAAAAGACATTCGCAAGACGTTTGGGCGCTATCTTACCGATGAAGTTGTTGCCAATTTACTGGAACAGCCTGAAGGATTGAAGCTGGGTGGGGAGCGGCGCAAACTGACTATCCTTACCTCCGATCTCAGAGGATTTACAGCTTTAGCTGAACGCTTGCCACCGGAAAAAGTGATTGAAGTTCTCAATATTTATCTAGGGTACATGGCCGATGCGATCGCTCAGTACCAGGGAACGATTGATGAGTTTATGGGGGATGGCATTTTAGTCCTGTTTGGTGCGCCTACGGCTAGAGAAGATGATGCCAAACGCGCGATCGCTTGTGCCGTTGCCATGCAGTTGGCGATGGATGATGTCAACGAAAGAATGAGACAACTGGACTTACCCCACCTAGAAATGGGCATTGGCATCAACACTGGCGTTGCTGTAGTTGGAAATATTGGCTCAGAAAAACGCACGAAGTATGGGGTAGTTGGTAGCCAAGTCAATCTCACTTACCGGATTGAGTCCTATAGCGTGGGAGGTCAAATTCTCATTTCTGAATACACCCTAAAAGAAGCTGGAGCGATTGTACAAGTATACGGACAACGAGAGGTATACACGAAAGGTGTAAAAAAACCCGTTACTATCTATGAAGTAGGAGGAATTGGTGGGGAATATAATCTATTTTTACCCAGTAAAGAAGAAATCTTTTTCCCCCTTTCCGAGGAGATTCCTATCCGCTACGTTCTTCTAGATGGTAAGCATGTCAGTACAATGACGTTTAAAGGAAGTTTAGTTAAGCTTTCTGCTAAAGGAGCTGAAGTCACAGCTCAAAATCCTGTTACCGCTCTAACCAATATTAAATTTAATTTCTCAACCTCAAATCATCAATTCCCCGCCAATGAGGATGTTTACGCTAAAGTTTTAGAACAAGAAACATTTAATGGGAACTTTTACATTCATTTCACCTCCTTGCCACCCAATGTAGAGAGCATGCTAGAAACTATTTATACCTCTTGTTCTACTCAAAATCGGGTCAGTTAATCTTCATCGTTTATCACATATTGCTTTCCTTCATCTTATATATGTAGAGTAAGCACTGCTGACTAGAACTTTAAAACCTGATTCTATCCTTAACCAGTAGTGTTCACTTACGATTATTGAGAACAGTTGAAGATGTCACAATTGATATAGCAATACTAAATCAATTGTGACATTGGCTTTCTTTTAACGAACCACTCTAGGCACCGAAAAGAGAGGAAGATTCTCATGAATCATTTAGAACTGCTATATTTACCTCTACACATCTTGCTGCATTACTAATAATCCCAGGCTACTGCAAGCAAGTCACGCTGTAATATACAAGTTCAATACCCAATAGCTTAACAAGGGTAGGTCATTAACCGATCTACCCTTAAAATGATACTGAATTTATTCCCAGAGTCTTTTTGATTCCTAATCGTCAATCATTTTACTGTAGCGTCTCTACAGGGTTGTATCCACTGTGCATTCTCAATGAACAAAATTATACAAGAGCTATTCACTCAATTATCTCAATCCTTCACAGCTCCCCTATTTAAACTTGGAGGGACACCTATTTCAATTAGTTCGGTAGTCCAACTAGTTGTAGCCTTACTAATAGTTATTTTCATTTCTCGTGCCTCGAAAAAAATATTTAAGCAGCGATTGCTTATCAAATTAGGAATCGACGAGGGAAATCGAGAAGTTATTGCTACGATGAGTAGTTATACTATCGGAACTTTAGGTTTTTTAATTGTCTTGCAAGCAACTGGCTTTAACCTAGCTTCGCTAGTTGTTGTAGCGGGTGGCTTGGGTGTTGGAATTGGTTTTGGATTACAGGATGTCACCAAAAACTTCGTTAGCGGATTAACTCTACTGATAGAACGCACGGTCAAAGTAGGAGATTTTGTTGAATTCGATGGTCTTTCAGGATATGTGAAAGAAATTGCTATTCGCTCTACGATTATCCGTACTCGTGAGGGTGGAGATGTTGTTGTTCCGAATAGCCAGCTTGTAGGAAGTCGAGTAATTAACTGGAGTTATGATAATTTTACAGCTCGGATTCATATTCCGGTTGGAGTTGCTTATTCTAGTGACCCAATCTTGGTGACAGAAACTCTTTTAAAGTCGGCTTATATGGAACCTGTGGTCTTACACAATCCACCGCCTCAAGTTATATTTAAAGGTTTTGGGGATAGTGCCTTAGATTTTGAATTAAGAGTATGGGTCAATCGTATTGATAGGGAGCCTGATATTAAAAGTTCCTTGAATTTTATTATTGAATACAACTTACGCCAACAAGGAATTACAATTCCTTTTCCCCAACGCGCTTTATGGTTACGCAATCCTGAATCATTGACCTCACTGCTTCATCACAAAGAAGATGGAAGAAATCTTGAGAAGATTGCCCAGCAGCAATTATCATCACAACCAACTAAACCCTTAGCTCTTCGCGATTTGCTACGACAGGTAGATTATTTTCAAAGGTTTACCGACTTGGAATTGCGACGACTGATTGAAATTGGATATCGGAAACGCTTAAGACCATTAGATATTTTATTTCATGAAGGCGATCCAGGAGATACCTTTTATATTATTCTTTCTGGTTCGGTAGAAGTCTTTGTAGAAAAACTCAATAAACAACTGACAACGCTTCAGATCGGACAGTTTTTTGGTGAATTGTCTTTAATGTTGGGAATCCCTCGCACAGCGAGTGTTCGAGCATTAGAAGATACAATTTTGTTTGCGATTAACCAAAAAGGATTTGAAAAACTATTACAGGAACATCCGGAATTAGCCGAGGTAATCGTTCAAGAATTAGAAAAACATCAAGAAGAATTATCAGAACGGCAACAGCAGATGCGGGAATTGGGATTAGTCGATGCAGCAGAGGATGACAACAATCCTGTAGCTTGGGTTCGTAAGCGGTTACAAAATCTTTTTAGCCTTTAAACCAGACGCGATTACCATGAAGCTATAGAAACGCATGACTTGACGATGGCTTCTTCAAACCTAAGAATTGTCTCTTTGCTCCCCAGTGCGACAGAAATTGTGGCGGCATTGGGGTTAACGGATGCTATTGTGGGGC
>DATNPT010000356.1:0-3642 GCA_036703075.1 Chroococcales cyanobacterium | reverse complement strand
CACCCGTTTGTAGAAAGGGATGGGGGCAGTAGACGTGAACCGAGACAACATCATCTCGCATTCGTCGTTGGTCGTCTAGGATAGCAAATTGCTTGAGAACATCAGTTCCGCGATCGCTAATTTCTTTACCATCTTTCAAGGTAATTCGAGTGTATAGCTCGTCCCCATACCGGACATGAATCGCAGCGCCAGTTGTAGGAATCAGGTCAATGGGGAGGGTACGCTGTCCCAGTATGGCATTGAGCAGGGTTGACTTGCCGTAATTAAAGGGGGCAAAGACAGCAATCCGAAAAATGGGGTCTTCGAGATAGTTGCAAATTGATACCGCATCTCGATAAAGCGAGGATTTTTTATCAAGTTCAAGCACCCCGATTGCTGACCTAAGATTACTTACAAGGTTTTGATAAACATCCTGCTGTTGCATACGACTATTCCTATGGATCACCCAATCAACGTTAAATTGACTGTCAGTTTACGCGGCAGACGCGAGAAAACCCTGATAGATAGCTTCTATACTCTGTGATTCAGAGGAGACATCTGTATCCAGTTTTTTGAGACGCTCTAATTCCGCACCCTGATTAATTTCATAGGATTCCTTTTGCTTGAGCAGATTATCTAATTCCGCTTTGCGAGCTTGAATATCATCATCCACTCGCTTGGTAACTTCACGCTCGTAAGTATCAAAGCACTCTTTGACTGCATCATAAACGAGATGCGATTGCTCGTTCGCCACCTTGGGGAGATGTTTGACTAACTCTTTCTTCGCCGCTTTTACCACTTCCTTGCGAGCTTGATCGGCTTGGAATGCACCAACCCCTAAACCAAGTAACGCCAAACCCACGGGCCCCAGGAAAATAGCAGCCGGAAACACCGCGACGATAATGCTACTCAGTCCGATTACCGTGAAGTAGTTCAGCAGGATGCTTTTCCAATCAAAACCTGCTCCTGCCATCGCCACGCCAGCAATATTGCCCGACGATAAAGAAAACAACCCCATTGCCCACTTCGCCCATCCTGGAGAATTGTCTTCAGGTGTCGCATTGGTAGCCGCTTGTACCTTTTGCCCAGTTAGCTTCTCATTAATCAAATCGGTGACTTGATTGTAGGACGCTCCATACTCTGCCGCACTCTTGGAAAGTTGTGCAAACGCGGCATTCATATCTTGCTCGGCAGCACGACTCCAATCCGCTAGTTTGTCAGTAACGTATTGCTCGAACGCTTGTTGGAGAGAGGCATTGAACGCTTCTCGTTTTCCCTGGTTGAGGAAATCCATTAACCTTAACTCAGGCTGGTAGCGTAGGAAATCGGCTTCAAACGTATTCTCCAAATTCAGGACATAGGTGCGGAACGAATCGGCAACGGATTTCGCCTTCTCGTCACGGGTGGTTCTAATTTCTCCTAGGAAGCGATCGCGAATTTCTGTCAGCTTTCTAAATTCGGGTTCAACCGAGCTAATTTTTTGTTTGAGTTGGCTGGCATCCTGCTCTAATAATGGAATACGACGTGCGATCGCATCGCGCACATAGGTATAAGCTTGGCGGGATAGCGTTCTCGCTTGCCGCAGTTCCGAAATTGCCCGTTCTTGCGTTAAAAACGTATTGAGGGCAGCCATAAACTCAGGAAATCCAGTGCCGTCCAACGACGCAGACGGATTTTTTACCCGTAGGCGCAAGGCTTTAATCGCAGAAATCTCAAACACTCGTTCCTCATATATATCGTGTCCTTCTACCTGACAATAATCAGCCAGGTTTGCCCTGAACACTTTTCGCAGTCGATTCTCCGATTCTTCCAGTTCTTCAGTATCATCAGGGTCAATCAAACTTTCCCGAATTTGGTCCCAAGCATTGATGAGAAAGAAAATTGATAACCCGCGACCTTTAATATAATTTTCCAGATAGCGGCGTTCTCCCAGAGTACAAGGTTGGGATGCTCTCAGCACAAACAAAATTGCATGGCAATTGTTGATATAACCTAGAGATAACTCATTGCGTGATTCTGTATCATTTAGCCCCGGACTATCAACGATTTCCACTCCCTTTTCCAGCAAAGGTAAGGGATACTCGACAACCGCATAGTCAACATCAGGAAAAGCTTGTCGCTTTTCTTGCTCTAGCTGCTTCGCTTCAGCGGGGTCTATCGTATAGTTTTGCTTGAAGCTCTTAAAATCTAGTTCTTTAGGAGGCTTGCCATCATTAAAGTAAATAGTGACTTTCTTCTCTGTTCCGTAGCGCAGAATCGTGAGCAATGCTGTACAGGGATTTACATCGCTAGGCAATAAGTTTTCACCAATTAAGGCATTGAGAAAAGTGCTTTTACCTCGCTTCATGTCGCCTAGGACAAGAAGCCGAAAAACACCCTGCCGTAAGTTGTTACTGACAACTTTGATATCTTCGATATGTCGTTCTAAATTCAGTTCGCCCGATTTTTGCTGTCCTTCTGCTTCCGCTTGGTCTAAGGTTTCAGCCATCCTGTCCATGCAGCCAGCCATTTGCGATCGCACTTTGGCAACTCGTTCTAAGTCGTTGATGAAACTATCGGTTTCAATTTTGTAACTCATGTCAATTAAGCCTTAGATAATGACTAGTGCGATTGAAGTGAAGTCAACAAATCTACTTGGTAGGAGCGAGGAATAGAAAACTGCGATCGGATAAAAAAATAGGGTAGAAAACCTGACCTTTCTCTACCCTTTGCTACAGCGATTATTGATGAGGTTGACGGGTCGAACTCACAGATATAAGATGCTGCCGAACGAAATACTCAAATTGGTAAAGATAAGCAGCAGCAATGGCTTGGAGGAGCGTAGATAGTGTTAAAAGATTTTCTTCTGTCTGCGCCCAAAATTGATGGATGTTGTATACGATCTCCGGCATCGGTAAGATGATGACCAAAATAACATTACTTGCCAACACAGATAGAGTGAGCACCATCCAGCCATACAATCCTTCCCACCAGCTCATTAAACCGGGAAAAAATCCATCCGTTCCCGCAATCTCTGGCGATCGCGTTGTTGGAGAATAGTAGTCTAGAAATCGATAAAGCCAGTGATGAACGACGGCAATTAGCAAGATAGGTGACAGGCAAGCGAAAATCCACAAAATGAATCCCAATTTTGGCGAGGGATGTATGAGGAAGTCACCCATCTGGGCGATAACTCTGAGGACAACCGCCAGACCCCTCATCAGCAAAATGAGGAGAATTGCGCTCGTCCAGGCATTCGGATCGGGAATCCATGAAGGCCAGTTTCTCATCAATCAAACCTATTTGTATTGGCTGAGCTGTATTTGTGTGCTGCGATCGCTAGCATTAGCGATTCGCATAATTATTACTCAAGTTTCAAGTGAGTCTTTTCTGCTACATGTTATTCTTCGTAACAATAATTCCCAGAACTCACTGTGCTAATAGACTTACTGGTTGGCATCAATAAGTCTGCTCAAGGGTAAGCCACCTGTTCGTGTCCAAGAGAGTTGCTCTTAACCCTAATGACACTAACTTAACCATTAATCAACCCTTGCGCGGGGGGAGAGGGGGAGACGCATGTCCCCCAATGGGGGTTTGGGGGTTTCCCCAAGTCCGGGTTTTCTCTAATACCTGCAACTTTCGCCTTAAGCCAGTACCATTATTCCTCTTAACCCTGAGAAAATA
>DATNPT010000355.1:0-5873 GCA_036703075.1 Chroococcales cyanobacterium | reverse complement strand
GTTCATCCGCAACAATCAGCTTAGGATTGAGTAATAAAGCAAGTGCGATCGCAACCCGTTGCCGCATGCCTCCGCTAAACTCATGAGGATACTGAGACCAACGGTTAGCGGGAATCTTCACCGCATCCAGCGTCTCCAGTGCCTTTTCTTTGCATTGGCGTCGGGATAACTGGGGTTGATGCGCTCTTAAGGTTTCAACGCAATGCTCCCCAATCGTCATCAATGGGTCAAGGCGCGTCATTGGGTCTTGAAAAACCAGCGCCACTACTTCCCCTCGAAACTGGCGCAACTCTTTGGGAGTCAAATCGAAAACCGATTTCCCTGCAAACGTGACTCGTCCTTCAATTTTGGTGGATGTCGGTAACAATCGCATCGCGGCTCGTCCCAGCGTTGACTTACCGCAACCTGACTCCCCCACCAATCCCAACCGCTCTCCACCATTGAGGGTAAACGAGACATCATCCACTGCCCAGTAAGATGCGCCGGTTGACCGACTGTTGGGATAGGCAACCCGCAAATTTTCGACACAAAACAGAGCTTCACTCATTAATTTAGTCCTTTATTGTTTGTTGTTTGTTGGTTGTCAGCCAACTGCTCGCCAACAACCAATAACCAACAACTCTTACTCCTGACGTATTCTGCTTTGCGGTTGGATGTTAGCGGCGACTCGCCGCATCAAGTAGGCGACACCAAAGTCGCCATTGGGATGTTTTTCCAATTCTTGTGCCAGTTCAAACACCTGCTCGGCCAGCTCAGGTCCTAATTTGTCAATGGTGGCTTGGCGCTCTTGATCGAAGAATTGCCGCTCGCGCACCCGTGACTGCCATTCATTGGTAAATAGCTGCTCGATTGTGGTGTGCAGTCCGAGGTGTTCCAAAATCTCCCATTCCCCGTAATCGCACCAAATCCCCCGACAATGCGTACACCGCTCTACATAAAACGGTGTCTTCAAATTGACTTTGGCACGAGCTAGATAGCGCCTGCACTCCGGACACAAGGCCGCTTTCGTATCAAAGGGAGACTGGACATAATCGACATCGAGTGTTCCAGAGAGCAAGTCTGGGGACACATAGCTGTAGGGTTGAGTAGTTTGCCACGCCTCATACTCGCTTGCGGGAATCCATGTCCCTTTGCAAGATTGGCAATACTTCACGGCGAACTTTTCATCGAGAATGCCGTCTAGTAGGGTAACACTCTTACATTTCGGACACTGCACGGATTTTGCTTCCTTAAAAAGTCCATTTTCCTATTCAATCTACAGGAATGCTGTAAGCGTGCCTATCCCTTTTGACCTACAATAGCAACAATTTGCGAGGATTTGCGGGAGCAGCTACCTGACTACTGCAACATGGCTTTGCAATACCCAATCAGGGTGTTGATGCGAGTGTTGAGGCTTGCTAGGCGAGAACCTGACGTGGCAGCACTCCGCGATACCTTGAACATCATCACATCGGTTTGGAGCAACCCGATCTGTTTGTAGATTTCGGTCTGCAAAGACTGCCATCGAGATGCATAATCCGGTGCAACATCATCAGCATTTAGGCTGGCGATTTGGTCTTGAAATAGCTGTTGGACATTTCGATGGTGTTCTTGGAGTCTGTCCAACTCCACATTTTGAGCGATCGCACTTTCGTGGAGTTGCTCTAGGGCGTTTTGAAATTCCTGATAGCGTTGGCGCTGTGATGGATGCAACATTGTGCCTCTGGTTGGACTAGAATTAATGTAAAGAATTTTGTCCTTCCAATAAAGGCGATCGACCAACAGGAAAATTAACGCTTTAAGGTTTGGGTCTTTAAGCAAAATTTTCTTAAATTTCCTTAACAAAGGGCTAGAGCTTAAAAGCTTACTCAAACCTACGACTTGTGCAATCTCGCGATTGCGCTTGCCGTCTTTTCTCATAAGGAGTGCAAGCAGACAGTGAGAAAGGTCGCTAACATTTCATTAATCCACACGCGCCGCCCGAATCTTTTTGACGCGTCTAGAGCAACTAATTCTCACTTGTAACGACTCTGACACACGCCAGTTCTGGTACACTCTCAGATCTATTTTTTACTCGTTAAGCGAAAACCTATGAACGCATTAGCTGCAACCGTCAGTTTTACTTTTGAAGTAGATATTCCTGATTGGCTACAAGAGTGTCTCAGGGTCGCGTCATCAACGGCGAACGAACCCATACCGGATGAGGCTAGCTTAATCTGCCGAGCGTTTGAATTTGCTTACCGGCTGCATGAAGGTCAGTATCGGGCATCAGGAGAACCTTACATTGCACATCCGATTGCTGTTGCGGGTTTGTTGAGGGATTTGGGCGGCAACAGTACGATGATCGCGGCAGGATTTCTGCATGATGTCGTTGAGGATACAGATGTCACGCCAGACGAGATCGAGTCTCGGTTTGGCATCGAGGTGCGGCAGTTGGTAGAAGGCGTTACCAAGCTGTCTAAGTTTAATTTCTCTAGTAAAACCGAGCGCCAAGCCGAGAACTTCCGACGAATGTTCTTAGCAATGGCGGCTGATATCCGGGTGATTGTGGTCAAGCTTGCCGACCGACTGCACAATATGCGGACATTAGAACACTTGCAGCCAGAAAAACAGCGCCGGATTGCCCAAGAAACCCGAGACATCTTTGCACCACTAGCCAATCGCTTGGGGATCGGGCGATTGAAGTGGGAACTGGAAGATTTGGCGTTTAAGTATATCGAACCAGAGTCCTTCCGGCAAACGCAAGCGTTGGTCGCAGAACGACGCAAAGATCGGGAAGAGCGATTAACTCAAGTTACAGATATTCTGAAAAAGCGCCTTCAGGAGGTAGGCGTTCACTGCATCGACCTCAGCAGTCGTCCCAAGCACTTATATGGAATTTTTCAGAAAATGCAGCGGCAGCAAAAAGGATTTCATGAAATCTACGATTTAGCTGCCATGCGGTTAATTGTCAAAACGAATGAAGAGTGCTACCGAGCGTTGGCAGTGGTTCACGATGCCTTTCGCCCAATTCCAGGTCGGTTTAAAGATTACATCGGTTTGCCAAAGCCGAATCGCTATCAGTCGTTGCATACAGGAGTAATTGGTCCATCCGGTCGTCCGATTGAAGTGCAAATACGGACTTTAGAAATGCATCATATTGCGGAATATGGCATTGCGGCGCACTGGAAGTACAAGGAAACCGGCGGATCGAGTACGATCCGAATTTCCGCAGAAGATGAAAAGTTCACTTGGCTGAGGCAGTTGCTGGAATGGCAGAGTGACCTGAAGGATGCTCAGGAATACATGGACACGGTCAAAGATAATTTGTTTGACGACGATGTCTATGTATTTACGCCAACGGGAGATGTTGTGTCCTTGAGCCGAGGGGCAACGGCTGTAGATTTTGCCTATCGGATTCACACTGAAGTGGGTAATCACTGTGCGGGTGTGCGAATCAACGGACAGTGGAGCGTGTTGGGTACTCCGTTGAAGAATGGGGATATTGTAGAAATTGTCACGCAGAAAAACAGCCACCCCAGTCTAGACTGGCTCAACTTCGCGGTGACACCGAGTGCCCGCAATCGGATTCGGCAATGGTACAAGCGATCGCATCGCGACGAAAATGTCGCTCGGGGTCGGGAACTTCTCGAAAAGGAACTGGGTAAGAGAGGCTTTGAAGCGCTACTCAAATCCGAACCCATGCAGGTCGTCGCCGAGCGGTGTAATTACCATAGCGTGGAAGATTTACTCGCTGCCCTCGGTTACGGCGAACTCACGCTGAACTTAGTCGTGAATCGGCTAAGAGATGCGGTCAAAGCACAGCAACCGATTGAAGCCGAGCAGACACCAGCGGTACTTCAGCCGACCCCGGTGGCTAAACTGCCCACGCCGAGTAATGGTAAAGGCGGCCCCATTGCGGGTGTCGAAGGGTTACTCCATCACGTTGCCGGGTGCTGTAATCCCGTTCCTGGCGAACCGATTATTGGTGTTGTGACGCGCACGCACGGGATTTCTATTCACCGGCAAGGCTGTGCCAATGTCGAGAAGGTGCCGGGAGAACGGGTGATTCCAGTTAGCTGGAATCCTACAGATATTCTCAACGGGCGTCCTCAAACTTACCCCGTCAACGTGCAAATGGAAGTCATCGACCGGGTGGGAGTGTTTAAAGACATCTTGTCTCGCTTAAGCGACCAAAATATCAACGTTCGCAATGCCGAAGTCAGAACTCAAGAGGGTAAACCTGCCATTATCAACCTGTGTATCGATATTCGCGACCACAAACAACTAGAAGGTAGCTTCTGCCAAATCAAAAAAATGAGCGATGTACTGAATATACGCCGCGTTAGTCAGGTTGACGAGTAGTCCATATCCTTTCTTAAGAGGTAGGACAAACTCAGCAGGGTTTCGGAACAATTGAAGATAACGATGCTGTCCGCTCCAGGGTGTCCTCGATCGGCTAAGCATCTAGATTGGGCTTGTCTCTAAATCGGCAGCGTCCCAGATAACCCGCGATAACGGACAACTAACCCATGACTAATCAGCGTTCCGCCTGCCTCATTTTTAATCCTGTTGCCGGTCAAAGTGACGCCGAGCAAGATTTGTTGGAAATTAGAACCCGATTAGAGCCAGAAATCGATCTGGATATCCGACTGACTACACCCGATGTGGATGCGGATCGACTCGCCTGTGAGGCAGTTGAACGGGGGGCCGAGATAATTATCGCCTCTGGCGGTGATGGTACTCTTTCCGCCGCAGCAGAAGCGGTAGTGGGAACGAATATTCCTCTAGGGATAATTTCGCGAGGTACAGCTAACGCCTTTGCCTCAGCACTGGGAATTCCGAACACCATTGAAGCCGCTTGTCAGACCATTTTGACTGGCACAACTAAGGCCGTTGATGCCGCACGCTGCAACGGGAAACCGATGGTTCTGCTCGCAGGCATTGGCTTTGAAGCAGAATTGGTGGAAAAAGCAGATCGCGAGACTAAAAACCGTTTTGGTATGCTGGCTTATATCCTCGCTGGAGTACAACAGTTGCGGGAGTTCGAGACGTTTGAAGCCACGATTGAGACGGACGAGAAAGTGGTGAGTGTTACCGCTGCGGCTGTAACGATAGCCAATGCAGCACCGCCGACATCTGTGCTCGCTCAAGGGCCGGCAGGTATTATTTGTGATGATGGACTGCTCGATTTAACAGTAGTCGCCCCCCAAAATCGAGCAGGCGCGATCGCATCCGCCTATCATCTACTACAAACAGCGTTTCGTGGCGATGCTGCCGAACGGGATGACATCGGCTATCTCCGAGCAAGACGCATTAAAGTCACCACCAATCCACCTCAAAAAGTCGTTTTAGATGGGGAAATCTTTGGTACGGAACCCGTTGATATTGAATGCATTCCGGGTGGCTTAACCATCTTCGTACCAGCGACGGCAGACGTACAGCCCATTGAAAGACTAGAGGGACTACCGGAAGTTAAGGTAGAATCCAAGCTTCCTTTGGAGACAGAATTTTTGCATTAGATTTTTAATCATTGCTCTTTTGGAGGTCAACCGAACATGAGATAAATGCTATGTAGCGTTTTCAAATGGGATGTGAAACTAGGGTTGATGCAAAAAGAGAACAGGGGACAGGAAACGGGGAACAGTAGGACAGCGTTTCGAGCGTTTTTTCGGAGTATGAAAAACCGCCACTTGGTTTCATAAATGATTTGGAATGCTATATTGTCTCTTCACAATTCATAATTTACTCGTACTGCCAAACCTTAATCGTTTCGTCCTGACTGCTACTGATAAATTGTTCTCCACTAGGACTAAAATCAACAGTACAAACTTTACTAGTGTGCTCAGAAAATGCTTCTAGTAAGCTGTGTGAATCAAGATTCCAAAGTTTGATATCATTTCCGCCACTCAGCA
>DATNPT010000352.1:0-6264 GCA_036703075.1 Chroococcales cyanobacterium | reverse complement strand
GCTGAACCTGCTACATATCCGCCTAAACTGCCCAATGCTTTACTCAGAGTGCCAATTTGAATTAGGGGTTGTCCGGTACAACCGAAGTGTTCTACACATCCAGCCCCTGTAGCCCCCAATACACCTGTGGCATGAGCTTCATCGACTAGTACCATGCAGCTAGATTCTTCTGCTAGGGTTAATATCTCCGGTAACGGGCAAAGATCGCCATCCATACTAAAGACGCTATCGGTAGCAATTAAGCAACGGCGGTAGTGTTGCCGATGTTGAGTTAGCTGATGCTTCAAATCTTCAATGTCAGCGTGGGCATAGTTGATGACTGCCGCACCGCTTAAAATTGCACCATTTTTCAGGCTGGAATGATTGTACTGGTCAGCTAGAATCAAATCGCGCTTCCCCACTAAAGCGGCAATAGTGCCTATGTTGGCAAGATACCCGGAACTAAATACAAGAGCGTCTTCAGTTTGCTTGAGAGATGCGATCGCATTTTCCAATTCTCGATGCAGTTCCCGATGTCCGCTGAGCAATCGAGAACCCGTGCTACCCGTACCGAATTCTTGGGTAGCATCAACAGCCGCTTGAATCAGTCGCTCGTCTCCTGCCAGCCCTAAATAGTCATTACTAGCAAAATTAATGACCTCGCGCCCTTCCAACTTTACGACGGCACCGGGCCGGCGTTGCAGCGCTTGCACCGAACGATACCAGTCGGCTTTGTGGATGGTAGCGAGGGATTGTTCTAACCAAGTATAAGGATCGGTTGGCATTGCGATCGGTTATGACTCACTTTCTGGAGGAGTCTCGGTATCTTCGATTTGTGCATTCTTGCCTTTAACGGGAGGCACCCTCTCAACTAAGCCCATTTCAAAGGCAACATCGGGTAGCTCACCCGCTATATATTTTCCCGGCTGAAACATTCGTCCAGGTGTAAAACACACCTGTCGTAGCTGAACTACCTCACCAGGGGCAAACAGTCCCCTCCACATTTTTCGCTCAATTGCCATAACACGCTCTCCTGTGAGTTAATCTCGATACTCTTTCATTTTGGCAGTTAGGGTAGGGTATGGGGTGCTTTAGCCGAGTGGGGCGTAGTCTATACCTCTGCCAATTCCATTGATTGACCAAAGAAGGGAACAGAGAACAGCTCTCTTTCACTCTTGAGTTCCCTAAACTTGGCTCCAATTCCCCTTGCGCCCTTGTCAGTTCAGTTTTACGAGAAGAATAGGATTAGAGAAATTACCAAATCTGAATTCCCCCATAATTTTCCTTTGCTACAATTTGAAACCAAATTTTAAAAGTACGCTATTTGTGAAGATTGCTTGAATAAATCTTTTAATAAAGTTGTCTTTTTCACGTTAGTCTTGGCGCTATTTGAGGTTCCTTTTCGTTACTAATGCAGGTACCGATATCTGTTGATTATAATAATATTAATTCCGATGCCAAAAACCTTGATATTTTCTCTCATCAAATAGACAATCTAGCAAAAGGGGATAATGAGTACCTTAGAAGAAATTCAGCAAATTGCGTCAAACCTGTCGTTGAGATTTGACGATCCTTATTCGATGAAGCTTCAAATAAAGCAAATTAAACTAGCGCAAAAGCAACTTCGAGCGCTCAAGAAAGAACTCAATGCAACTCTGCGAGAGATTCACCAGCAATCATCCCAGTCTAAAGCGGATATGATTTTCTCTGGTGGTCTAGATGTTTTGGCAAATCGTAAGTGGGCTGGACGCGTGAGGACAGCAACTCGGCGCGCGATCGCACGAGAGAAGCAAGCTGCACAAAGACCTTACCTGGAACTCAAGGCTGCGATCGATAATTTTATCGCGGAAGGTGAGCGACTAAAGTTGATAGCAGAGGAATATCTGCTTACCCATCAGCAGAGATAAATGAGCCAAGCTATTTTTTCTGTTTTTACCCTGCTTAACTAGGAAGATTACTCAGTTGTTGGTCTGAAAAAATTAGGGCGATCGCAATTTCACGATCGCACCTAACTCAACCTACCTCGTTTTGATTAGGAATACTACGACTGAAGCTTCTTAAGAGTTTCCATAACATGTTGCGCGGATTTGACATCTCCTTGCTCAACGAAGAGTTTTGCCGCTTGCTGTAAGTCTGCAATTGCGCTTTGATGCTTTCCAAGGCGACGGTGAACGACGCCCCGACAAGTATAGGCAGTGGCATCATTGCCATTTAGCTCGATCGCGTGGCTTAAGTCTTCCAGCGCTCCTTGTAAGTCTCCTGTTTGCAGCTTGTTTAAACCGTCGTGATGGTAATCCTGTGCTGTTTTCTCAAGCGTAGCCTCTGGCATTGGCTGTAACAATAGATCGTTGTTCAGCAAGAGGTTAGTGGCTTTTTCTAAATCCTCCATCGCGCCTTGGTAGTCTCCCACAGCGGAACGAGCTGTACTGCGTCGGTTATAGGCTTCCGTATTATTTGGATTGAGCTTGAGTACCTCAGTATAAGCTTCGATCGCCGAGTGATAGTCTCCTAATTCGTATCGAACATTTCCCTGAACGATTAAACCGTCGATCAGTTTCTGCTCGCTATCCTCAACAACTTCTTCTTCCTGATTTAAGGTATGCGCGATTTGCTGGAAAAAGGCTTGTGCAGAAGCCGGAGCAATCTGCTTGGCTCGGTCAAAATCTTGTATGCTTCCCCAATTGTCGCCAATTTGCATCCGGGTATAGCCCCGGTTTAGGTAAGCTTGAGCGTAGTTGGGGTTAACCTCGATCGCGCGATCGAAATCCGCGATCGCACCTTGATAGTCTTCCTGTAACGCTTGGCTCAAACCTCGGTTGAAATAGGCTTCAGCAAGATCGGGATTCATTTGTACTGTTTGGTTGAAATCCGCGATCGCTCCTGGATAATCCTCTAGTTGCATGCGAGCATACCCTCGATTCAGGTAAGCTAAGGCTTGCAAGCCAGTTACGATCGCGTTATTCGTAGGGCTAGGATGAATGCTCAGCACTGCATTGCAATCTGCGATCGCTCCTGGGAAATCCTGCAATTCCATCCGAGCATGTCCTCGATTCAGGTAAGCCTGAGCGCAGTTCGCATCAATCTCCAAAGCGTGGTTGAAATCCTGAATCGCTCCCCAGCGATCGCCTAGGGTAGCGCGAGCCATCCCTCGATTGCTATACGTCTCAGCATGTTGAGGAACAATCCGCAGCACTTGGTTGTAATCTTGGATTGCCCCTTGATAATCTCCCTTATCGTGGCGGATCGTACCTCGGTGGCTGTATGCTTCAGCTAGATTGGGATTAAGCCGCAACGCTTGGTTAAAGTCTTCAATTGCAGCTCGATCGTCACCTCGATTTAACTTGTCTACTCCCCGCCTGAAAAAATCCAACGCATCTGGTGTTGCGACTGCGGCGTGATTAGCTGTTGTTGGAATAATCGGTGTTTGAGATTGCTGCACAAACTCGTCTTCAGCTTCAGCCCATTCGCTTCGATCGGCTAAATCAGATGCGATCGCGAGATGAGTCAAATAGCTCGATTGTTTCCTATTCCCTGATAGAACTTGGCTTTCGTTCTCTTTATTGCTGCCCATGTCCGTAAGCCTAATGTTGCCTTCAACTCCTCCGGTAGTTTTCAAAAGAGCAGCAATCTGCTCGTGCAGAGGAGGATATCTCACTGTTTCCAGAGAGATTTAGTTACTTACAGAGCAAAGTCACTTCTATCAGGACAATGAAGTATGGATATTTTCTATATTCTCTCTGTGTCTGGAGTGGTTCACCTGCCAGCAGTAATGCTCTCAGACTCAGAAGTTAGGGAAATGATACTGTCCTGTTCGCAAAATGGGCACTCCTGAGTCCGTAAGCGAAATGAGGTAGGGGTTAAAAGCAGACTCATCGTGTCCGCATCGCCCTCGTACTGATACTCTGGCTCGTTGGGGTTAATGGAGGTATTGTATTTCCAGGTATTGGCGTTGCCGTCAACAATTATTTTGCGAGTGATGTTGGGATAGTTGTTGTCGTATACCAGAATGGCGAAGATGCCATTACCCCGATCCTCAATAGCAAAGGGTGTAATCGCGTGACCGCCTTTCCCGTTGCGCTTCCACAGCGCGATCGTGTAGACTTCGCTATTGGCACCAGCCGTGAAGGCCTTAACTAACTCGTTAACAACTTCATGCGGCGTTAGTTCATTGTTTTCTCTAGCACTTCGAGTCGGTTCGGTACCTTGAGTAGTCCACCAATAAGCGATCTCCCGTTGTAATTTCTCATTGCCCTCTAATTGTAGAGAATTGACGTTACTGCCGCCAAAATCTTCTACATTGATCTGATTCAGGTAGAACAGTAAACTCAGAGCAGCCATGCCGTCGCAATGGCCTCTACCCATTCTTTTATTTCTCTGTTCCATCCACTGTTCCCCTACGGGTGTGAGAACGCATTCGCCATTAAGTTTGCTAGCACATACCCGTTCGCCAAACATCCGTTCCACTTCCGCTGAGGTCAACTGCACGTAGTCTTTGTCATTTCCATAATTCTGGAAACCGAACCCGTGAACTTTGACGTCGTAGCCCTCCAGAAGCGCTATAACTCTTCTCGTAGAGGTCCGATCGCTAAAAGACTCAGAACCTTCAGTGCTAGAATCCTGCCGCTCGGCTTTATTCCCGACAGCTTTTCTAGCATCTTGATGAACCAATGAATAATTAGTCCCCACATTACTCGGCGACAGAGCGATGGACGAACTAGCGCCACTAGTCCAAGCAACTGTGAAAGAAGAAATAGCTATTGCCAGTAGCAGAAACTTGAGTAGTTGATGTCTCTCGAATAAATAAAAGTTATCTCTTGACCAGAATCGTCTCCCAAACATGTTTTTTCTGACAGTAAACAACTGTCTGACTCTTGAAAGTATCGTCAGACCTGCATTTGAATAGCGATGCTTTTGGAAAACTCTGAATTAAGGGGAAGTCATTTCGTTTAGACGACTTTGCGATCGCACCCTTATCTTCCTTTAGATAGAAGAATTGCTCGCTCAGTTATGAGAAACTCTAGCTAACCCAAAACTCTTCGTAAATTATTTTTTAATCTCTGATTCTATTTTTTGGTGAATCAGAGGTTACAGAATTTTTTGAAAAAAAATGTATGGTAATGGGTTGCCCGTAAGCTAGTGGTGACTTAGCACAAGATTGAGAGAGATTAGGCTTGGTAGATCTGGAAATCACGCAAATCCTACCTGCTGGAAACTCTCCCGCTAGCGAGGAGCAAACTATCGATCGTCGCAAAGGGCAAGTGTGACCTTGTTTTGTAGATATGCACACCCACCTGAATAAAGGTCATATACGGGAGCGAGCGCACTTACGCGCGAACGCCATCTGTAGGGCAACCCAGGAGTGGTTGCCCGGTTTTTACGCAAGATGTAGAGGCAATGCGTAAGCCCTAAATTGAGAAAACCTGAACTATGAGCTAAGGGTTGAATCCCTTAGCTCGTGAGATACTTAAGCTTCTAAGTTTGACTAGCTAGAGATTCTGTCGAAACACTTGGAACTTCGGCCGATCGCGTGCGATCGCTCAATTGCTCTAAAATCTCGATAACTTCCCGCTCAAATGTCACTTGGGCGCGGTTCGTTCTACCACCCACATAAAGCTTGTCTCCCTTTTGCAAGGCCCAAATCTGAGAGTGAGAGACATAGCTCATCACCACGCTCAGCATTAACAATCCAAAGCCCGTGTAAACAATAGGGATACCTGGGTCAGATTTAATTTGCAAGCCAGTGCTACCAATCACATCAATCACTTTCAGAGTAATGCCATTCACTTCGGTCGCCATACCCGAACGAACGGTAGAAACCAGCTTGCCTTTGGCATCGTACACCAGCAGCGTTCCTTGCAAATCTTTGGCCAGCAGCGAGGCACCTTCGCTCAAATCGGGTTTCGTGGGAACCCAAGTTCCCCAGATACGCCCCTTGCCTTGGGTATCTAGCTGGGCCATTGGTATCTGGAAAATTGGGCTTTTGTTCAGCCGTACCTGAACCGCAGCAATGCCCCAGTCCGTTTGATAAAAGGTTACGCCTCGGTAGCGTAGGGGTTTGTTGACATAAATCGTTTGCTTGTCAATTTCCTGTCCTTGTTTATCCAAGACAGATAAATCGGAGTAAAACTGATTAATTCCCCCTTGTGGGGTGTAGTCGATCCAGAAGCGATTGACTCGCACTGCCCAATCTTTCAGGACTTGCGGTGTTGCCAACGGCCCAGCGTCTACGATATTTTTCACTTGGAATGTACCACCACTCGGCACCATTTCCTGAGCCAGAAAACC
>DATNPT010000390.1:0-5825 GCA_036703075.1 Chroococcales cyanobacterium | reverse complement strand
CGTAGCATTCAATCCCCAATCAAACCGCTTGAGTCCCTTGACTTGTGCGGTCATCAGGCGTCCTCGGTCGAGCAAAATAATTAGTGTTTGCTCCCGTTCCGGTTCCAATACTCGCACTAACGGACGCGATCGCCTAGCTGTAGCTTTCCAATCGATCAATCGGGTATCATCACCAATGCCGTATTCCCGCAGTTCGGCAAATTCCGTCCCCGTACCAATGCGTCGTGCTTGGCGCATGGTGCCCGTGTTTTCTAACGTGAGACGAATCGAAAGCGATCGCAATCCTACCAAGTCCGGATAAACCGCAACCGTCTGACTCGCTGGAATTTTCCAGTCATGCCATGCCAATCCCCAGCGCCCCAGTTGCCGGACTTGAATATCTCCCCACGGAAACTCACCGCGACTATCGGGGTGAACCGTGTAAGTGAGTTCCTGAGTGCTGTTGGGTTCTAACGATACGTTCAAAATTGGAGCAGATACCGCAAACTCCAACGGGTAGTAGTCTCGCAGGCGAATCTTAGCGCGTTGATTGGCAGATTGCACGGAGAGAATGACAGGGTTATCGCGTCCGATGGACAGCCGTTGTAAGGGGTGGCGCGTCACGTTCACTCGGTTCTTTTTCACCCGTAGACCATCCCAGAACGCCAAGCCTAAAACTAGGCCATCGAACACAAGAGTACCGATGAGGCTTACCTGTACGCCGAAACCAATCGCCAGTCCAATTGCGATCGCAATGCCTAGCAGCAGGAGTAAATAAACACGTTGAGAGGGGATCATACGATTAGCTCTTAGTTAACCACAAATTGCAGAGCTCCTGCCAGATGCCATTCGCAATGGTTTTGAGGAGAAGATCGTTATTGCAACCTCACCTCGGTACCGCTACTTGATCGAGCAACGAGGAAATAACGGCATCGATTTGTATGCCATCTAGCTGCGCTTCGGGTTTGAGAATGAGACGGTGGCGCAACAAGGGCGGCGCAACGGCTTTGACATCATCAGGGGTAGCATAGTTACGACCGTCTAGCCAAGCGTAGGCTTTACTCGTTTGCAACCATGCCACTGCCGCCCGAGGAGAAGCGCCCAGCGCCAAGTCAGGATGTTGCCGCGTGCGTTGTACTAATGCCAGCAGGTAATCCAGTAGCTTCTCTTCCACCTCAACGGATTGCACCACTTTACGAACACTGACAATCTGCTCTACGGTTGCGATGGGCTTGAGACGAGATAAGTCCAGTCGCTTGGCGCGAAACCCAGCTTGGGAGTTCAGCAACATCTGCTTCTCTGCGGCTGAATTCGGGTAATCTACAACTAGTTTGAATAAAAATCGGTCTAACTGAGCCTCTGGTAAGGGGTAAGTCCCCTCAAATTCCAAGGAATTCTGGGTGGCAATTACCCAAAACAGTTCCGGTAGCAGCATCGTCTCGCCATCAAGCGTAACCTGCTGTTCTTCCATTGCTTCTAGCAGTGCTGCCTGGGTTTTCGGTGGTGTGCGGTTAATCTCATCGGCCAGCAACACCTCGGTAAACACGGGTCCTTTCTTGAGGGTGAAATCGCGAGTATTCAGGTCGAAAATATTCGTGCCTAGGATATCGGAGGGTAAAATATCCGGTGTCAATTGAATCCGTCGAAAATCCGCCTGAATCAGCGTTGCCACTACCTTAACGAGTAGGGTTTTTCCCGTTCCAGGTACGCCTTCAACAATCACATGTCCTCCACTCAGCAGCGCCACCAGCAACTGCTTCACCAAGGTAGATTGACCGACAATTATCTTGTCAAGGGTTTGGCTGAGGCGGTTAAATACAGCGTTGGCTTCGCTCATATGAGTTTATCGATCTGTCCGATAAGAAGGGAGGTAACGACGGATTTTCTCCCAGTTGTCCAACCAGGTTAGCAATTCTATCTCGCTCATTCGACGTTTGCGAGATTGTGCTTGCAGCAGTTGTTCGAGTTCAGTTGCTGGACGCCCAGTTTGCTGAACCCAGGCGTTTACCAGGGATTGATAGTCGAGCGGTACATCTCCTAAAAAGAGTGCTTTTTGGAGTTGCAACTGTTCTTCTTTTCCAACAACCTCCAAAACAAACTCGCTGCTGTTGGCTTTTTGCAAGACACTAGCTAGAGCCTGAATGTAAGCCTCACTATTGTCAACTACAGGTGTTGATAAGGTCAAAGGCTTTCCAAAGCGACGGTTAGCCGCCCAAATCGAGATCGCCAATAAAACCAATCCCTGGACAAATGCTGGAAATAAGGGTGTCTTAGCGAGATAACTGAATACACTTTCTCCACTCTCGCGTTTAATCACCTCTATATCTTTATAGCGGTGGATGTATTCATCAACCCATACTCGATTTTGGCTTGAAGAGTTTTCCTCTGTTCCCTCTGGCGTAACAATTCGTGCTAAAAATTCATAGTTATTTGGAAAATCCTGATAAGCATTGGCAGCGAGATAGGGCGTAGTGGAGTAAATGACTTTCCCCTTACCCATACTTTCTTCCCAAACAATTGCACCAAAGCGATCGCTTAATAGTTTTCCCTTATCCTCCCGGTGCCTTCTCGCCGTGTCAATCTTAACGGTTCCGGCTTCTGTAGCGTGTTTGGTACTAAAAGGGGCTTGTGTAACTGAATCGCGAACTCCCAAAATGACTAGAGTATTGCCACTTCTAACCCAGTTCTGTTCGTTAGAAGACAGGTATTGAAACCCCAAACTACTGTTGACACGTAAGAAGGTAATCGGACGTTTAGCATCTTTACCTTGCGTGAACTCTTCAAACGGTTTTTGCCAACGCCGAACAGGTGTCCCTCGTTGTTGCATGAACGAATACCAAGCACCATACCCATCTGGAGCGCGACCATAGGTAGAACCACTATTCACTTTTTGGTTAGCTGGAGCAGCTAGAATCGTGATGAGGATAATCGTCCCAAATGCGATCGCTCCAAATAACCATAGCCGCCGATTTGGGATTTTCATGTCGCTTCAATGTCTCGATAAGCTTGCTGGCACTGGTCGAATACAGAGCGCGAAGCTTCAGTCTGACTGAAGCATAGTCGCTGGTGGGTTACGAGCAGGGTTTGGTAAGGTCTGGGTTGGGGTAACTGCTGGATGAGTTGCAGATATTCTCCATCCGTGCGACTAGATTGGTGAGGGGCAATTCCACTGTCATTGAGTCGTTGCAACATTGCCATGTACAAGCACCGACAAGCTTCCCGGTAATTCCCTTGCTGCTGAGATTTTGAAGATCGCTGCAACCATGCCGCCACGGATAACTCACTGCTTTCCGTTTTTGCCACTCGATCGGCTGGTTGTCTCAGTTGCTTCCTTAGGGAATAAAGATAAGGGCGTAGGAGCTGCCAGAGTTGCCAAAAAATCCAGGTTAAGAGTATAGCCAGGGTTGCAAAAGCAACTACCTTGGCAATTAACTGTAGTATTGGCCAATCCCACCAAGAGGGTAGCGATATATCCGAAAAGGTTTGACTGGTTTTCAGTTCAAACCACTCCCAGACTCGTTGGCGTAGCTGTCCGAGCTGCCACCCTAAATTATTCTTCTCAAAGGCATTTGCAGGCATTGCTATACACCAAAAGAGGCGAGGCTATCTGATTGATGAAGCAATGCCAATCTAACGATTTTGCCTTAATTGAGCAAGCCTACTCCTAGGAGAATATAGCGGTTCTCAAATGAGTTGAACATAGGTTATCTGTAGGAGCAAGGCATGCCCTGCCGGGATTCACCTAGTCTTGTGCAGCAACTTTTTTGCCAACACGTCGCGGTCATCTTCACTCAACCGATCCCAATCTAGTCCTTGTTGAGCGCTTAAGGCACGCAACTCCTGCTCTTCCTGTTCTGACTGATCGTCCCGAGCTATCTCTCTTTCCCGGCTGAGAGCGCGAAATACAGCGGATTTATCCTCTTTTGGTAGTTGCTTGACCAACTCGATGACTTGACTAACTGACAATTCTAACTTGGGCATGATTATCACCTCAGCAGCTTATTAAATCGATTTTTTCCCACAGTAATGTTCAATAGGTTAGCGATTGCGGGCAATACGACCTAGAGAACGTCTACGATGCCCTTGGACGATCGCTTTTGATCGTTTTGATTACAGAACCCGATAATGTAAAGTGCATCGGTAAACCCGATCGCATTTTTTTCAACTCAGCCATTTAGACTATCACAAGCGCGATCGTTGAAGTCTATCCTAAGGTAGTAATAATGCTGTTCTATCACTTAAATGAGGGAGTACCATACCTCAAATAGAGTTACTCATGTCGCTTCAGATAATGACGTTTTGCCATTTTGATTTCCACTATTCTTTCAGAGGTGACACCAATAAACCTCTAATTCTTTTTTTGCACGGTTTTATGGGCGATAGCAATGAATTTAATCAAGTTATCTCCTTATTGTCCGAGCAGTTTTATTGTCTTACCGTTGACCTTCCCGGTCATGGCAAAACGAGAATTCTGAGTGGCGAAGAATGTTACACGATGGCAAATACGGCTCAAGGCTTGATTAACTGGCTAGACGAGTTAAACGTTGAGCGGTGTATCTTACTTGGCTATTCCTTGGGGGGACGGTTAGCGTTATATCTGAGCATTCATTTCCCCGAACGTTTTTCCAAGGTTGTGCTTGAATCGACTTCTCCAGGACTAAAAACCCAACGGGATCGAGTAGAACGAGCTCAACGAGATTTTGAGTTAGCACAAAAACTAGAAAATACTGATTTTTCAACCTTTTTATTAGATTGGTATAATCAACCGCTTTTCGCTTCTTTGAAAAAACACCCAGATTTTGGTTCTGTGATAGCGGGTCGGCTACAAAATAATCCTATTGAATTAGCTAAATCGCTGCGTAATCTCAGTACTGGATGTCAGCCTTCTCTGTGGGAGAAACTACAAAAAAGCACAACCTCTCTGCTTTTATTAGTTGGGGAATATGATGCAAAATTTATAGCTATTAACTCTGAAATGCTTCAACTATGCCAATTTGCTAGGTTAGAAATAGTTGGCAACTGCGGTCACAATATTCACGTTGAAAACCCCAAGATATTTGTTGAACATATCTTGAGATTCTTAACATAAATTAACATCAGTTTAATGTTTTAGCTGGCTTGGCTCTGGCTGTCTTAATGCGATCGCACCCGATCGAAGCTCAAAAAAAGCCAATTCCCCATTCCCAGAAAATCCATGGTGTGACGCTTTAGGGTGCCGAATGCAGATTAAGATGTTTCTGAGTTCGACGCTGCTCTATAGGGCATTTATAGAATTGAGTAGAGTTGCTCCGTGCGTGTAGTGAATGTCCGCCAGGGTATAGCGATCGCAACAGGAGGGCCAGACGGATTTGCATCGCGTCATCGAATTGGCGCGGATCGAGTCCTGTGAGCGAGGTAATCTTGTCCAACCGATAGCTGAGAGTATTGCGATGAATTGAAAGCCGCTTCGCTGTTGAAGAGGCGCAACAATTTTCTAAGAACAGAACATCCAGAGTTTCCAGCAAATCGGGTTCTTGGTCAAGGGGACTGAGCAGATGCTTCGCTAGCTCCATTTTGGTGCTTTCATCAGAGATACCGACGAAGGCTGCAATTCCCAGCTTGTCGAGGCAATAAACTTGGTTTGGGCCTTGAAAGCTGCGACCCAGATAGAGAGCCGCACGGGCATCTTGATAGGATTTGGCTAATCCCTGAAGTCCAGGGTGATGACGACCAATGCCAATGCTGATGTCGGCATTCGTGTCGCATCGCAGGCGCGTCAGGAGTGCTTTAGAAGCTCGCTTCAAGGCAGCAAGATTAGCCCACGATAAGTTTGATTGACTGGATCGATCTTCGCGATCGGCCCAAGG
>DATNPT010000333.1:0-4019 GCA_036703075.1 Chroococcales cyanobacterium | reverse complement strand
CATAGATAGGAAAACCTGGATCGGGATAAATAACCTCATCCCCTGCATTCACGAGTGCTAAAAGCGTGAAAAAAATGATGGGTTTTGCTCCAGGAGCGACAACAATTTCATCGGGATAGA
The DNA here is from genome assembly GCA_036703075.1 of Chroococcales cyanobacterium. Classification (GTDB taxonomy): domain Bacteria; phylum Cyanobacteriota; class Cyanobacteriia; order Cyanobacteriales; family Coleofasciculaceae; genus DATNPC01. The sequence continues at coordinate 3,899 of DATNPT010000333.1, read as the reverse complement.
CTTCAATTCCTCGTGTTGTCGAAATATGCTCAGCAACAACTTCACGAAACTCGAATAGTCCTTCAGCCGGGCCGTATCCGGTGTATCCATCTTTCATCGCCCGGAACGCTGCTTCACAAATATTGAAAGGTGTGGGAAAGTCAGGCTGCCCGATTTCGAGATGGACAATCTTCCTACCTTTAGCTTCTAGTTGTTTGGCTTTAGCTAAGACATCGAAAGCGGATTCGGTTCCTAAACGATTCATGCGCTCTGCCAAGTGCATTTGAACCCCCTAATTTGCTAATTTGTGTAGTTTATCTAAGTCCTGGAAGCTAATGCATCGCCCAGCAGTGCAAAATCGTAAAGCCCAGTGCGGTCAAGTTTTATAGAGCCTTTCACAATGCAATCTGAATCCAGCCGATCTACTTCTTTTCAATTGCTCTACTTTTTTTCAATTGCTCTACAGGCTAAAGCTGCCAAACGTGCGATCTTGTGCTGACGCTCGTTCACCCCTTGGGCGAAGATAAGGCTTAGCTTCGCGATCGCGCTTCCCCTCCAGTTTCATAACAAAGGGATGCTATGCCCCAGGTTTTATTCTGTCTTTAATTTAATTATGGTATATAAAGCTACTGAAAATATAATAAGATAGATATATTGATTCTGTTCTCAAGCCTAGGTGTTTGAGGAGTAAAAATTTGTAAATTAATCCCAGGGCAATAGCTGAAATGGATGATTTCTCAGACGGGATCATCTCGAAAATGGTGACAGTCACTAATCTGCATTTCCTCTACTAAGTCTTGGTAGCGGCACTTTTCTATAAGCAACGGTAGGATATGTGTCACTTGAACCAGCAATTGAAATCGGCTTGTAACAGCAACAATAACTGAAATTCAATAGCCCCCGTATAGATGTCAGCAAGTCCTGGAAAATATCTGAGGCTAAGGACTCTTTTTGGGATGAAAACGATTTTGGTGACGGGATCGAGAGGTCAACTGGGAAGTGACCTTGTTATGACCTTACGTCAGCGTTATGGAACAAGACAGGTTATCGAGAGCGTTCGGGAAGCAGTGCCGAGCTTAGCGGGCAACGCGCTCCCGGATGAAGTCCTGGATGTGAAGGACAAACAGCGTCTCCAGGAAATTGTCGAACACTATAAGATTGATACGATTTATCACTTGGCGGGTCTACTGTCTGCGAAGGGAGAACAAAATCCGGAGCTTTGTTGGAACGTCAACATTAATGGGCTCAGAAATGTACTTGATGTGGCGAAATCCCATCGATTGCAAGTTTTCTGGCCTAGTTCCATCGCCGTGTTCGGACCTCATACCCCCAAAATCGATACACCCCAAATAACTGTAGAAGACCCGTCTACAATGTACGGCATCACAAAGGTGACGGGGGAGTTGCTATGCCATTACTATGCACATCGATTTGGGGTCGATGTCCGCAGCCTTCGCTTACCAGGAATTATCAGCTATAGTACCCCTCCCGGAGGCGGTACAACCGATTTTGCCGTGGAAATCTTCTATGCTGCTCTCAAGTACGGCACCTACACCTGCTTTGTTCGTCCGGAGACTCGTCTCCCGATGATGTATATGCCGGACGCTATCCAGGCTATCCTTCATCTGATGGAAGCAGACTCTGCCTCGATTAAAGTCCGATCCAGCTACAATATTGCGGCGGTGAGCTTCTCGGCGGAAGAACTCGTTGCTGAAATTCAGAAGTATCTGCCTGAATTTACCTGTGACTATGCACCCGATTTTCGGCAAGCGATCGCAGATTCGTGGCCTTGTGCGATCGATGATTCGCACTCAAGAGCAGATTGGGGCTGGAAACACACTTATGACTTACCTGCGATCGTTGCAGATATGCTGGCAAAACTTGATGGGCAGATAACGAGAGCAGAAAAAGACTCTATATTCACACCGTCCAAGGCTTCTGCTTAACACTACTACCAGGAAATTCAGCTATGTTTGCAACAGCAACTGATGTCTTTGAGTCAATTCTCGACGATATCCACAAATCAGGTCTGTATAAGGAAGAACGGCTTCTGATGTCTCCGCAAGGGGCGGAGATTGAAGTCCAACGAGGTCGGGAAGTCATTAATTTTTGCGCCAATAATTACTTAGGTCTTGCCAATCATCCAGATGTAATTGCGGCGGCACAAGAAGGGGTTGCTAAGTATGGCTTCGGCTTGTCGTCGGTGCGTTTCATTTGCGGAACGCAAACCATTCATAAGGAACTAGAAGCAAAGATTTCGGCATTTCTCGGTACGGAAGACACCATTTTGTATACCTCTTGTTTTGATGCCAATGGTGGATTATTTGAAACCCTCTTAGATGCTGAGAGTGCTGTTATTAGCGATGCGCTTAATCATGCCAGTATCATCGACGGAATTCGTCTGTGTAAAGCCAAGCGATACCGTTTTGCCCACGGCGATATGCAGGAGTTGGAACAAGCACTCCAGGAGTCGCAATTAGCCAAAATCCGCTTGGTTGCGACAGATGGGGTGTTCAGCATGGATGGGGATATCGCGAAGCTGGAGCAAATTTGCGACCTCGCCGATCGCTATGATGCTCTGGTTATGGTGGATGATAGCCACGCTACTGGGGTGTTGGGGGTAACAGGACGTGGCTCCGTTGAACACTGTAATGTGATGGGGCGGGTGGATATCATCACCAGTACGCTGGGGAAAGCGCTGGGCGGAGCATCTGGCGGCTTCACGACTGGGCGCAAGCCGATTATTGATTTGCTGCGGCAGCGATCGCGTCCTTACCTATTTTCCAATACCCTGGCACCTGCGATCGCTTACACCAGTATTAAAGTGCTGGACTTGCTCAGTGAAACAACCGAACTGCGAGAACGATTGATGGAGAATACGCGCGACTTTCGCACTTCAATGAGCGATCGCGGTTTTGCAATCAAACCTGGCATTCACCCGATCGTACCGATTATGCTCTACGATGCGAGGCTGGCACAAGATATGGCGCGTGACCTGCTCAATGAAGGCATTTACGTCATTGGCTTCAGCTATCCCGTTGTTCCGCAAGGTCAAGCCCGGATTCGCGTTCAGGTGTCTGCTGCTCATACGCTAGAGCATCTCGATCAATGCGTTGATGCGTTTACCCGCATGGGGAAACAGTACGGAATCATTTAGAGCTTTTCAATAAGTTTCAGTAGCCAGAAAACAACGCTCAAAAAATAAATAACAAAAGCTTGTCTGCCAACTTCTGTTGATGAGCAAGACTCAATCCATTCTTAACTAGACGCAAATTCTGCTTTTTTAACGCAAAGGACGCAAAGGTTTACGCAGAGGTACGCAAAGTTTTTAAGGTCAGATGGTAGTTTCCTGTTCTTTCCTCCTCTCTGTTTTCTCTGTGGTTCTTTAAAAGAGGAAAATCCCATGATTGAAGATATCCGAGAACGACTGAAGATTCCCTCTGAGAGGTTAGAGGCTATCAACGCTATCCTGATAGCTCCGAATATGCGTGTAATCGATGATTTCCTTGATGTTGTCTCCAAGTACGGAACTCCAGAGGAAATCAATGCTAAGGCAAAACAGGCTATGGAGCTTCCAGCACTGCTTCACCAAGTTAAACAAACTAAGCCAGAATATTTAGCCGACTTGCAATGGCTGCAAAAGCAAGTGGATGAGGGGGCGTTCATCAGCATTGCAGAGTACCGACGCAAGGTGCTGGGAAATACAGTCGATAGTTTGACCTTTTCTGATTATTTCGCCGTTACCCTGGAAATCAGTGCTTGCCAATATTTCCCGTGGATAATCGCTGCTGCTAAACGTGCGATCGCACAACGAGTTCTCATGCCGGGACGCTTTATCCGAGTCCGTAAGATGAAGGAACAGGAAGTAGATGGCGATTTGCCTGCGGTTGCCTCTGCCATGCAGATTATTGGTGCGAGTT
>DATNPT010000326.1:0-7801 GCA_036703075.1 Chroococcales cyanobacterium | reverse complement strand
CCGCCTTTGTTCGCTCTGAGTTAGAAATTACAAAAGAGATTTTAGATTATTCAATTTGGGGACCAAAACAGATTGAAGAAAGACAAAAGAAGATGGCTAAGGCAGCTTGCCAAATATGGCGACTTAATTATTAGGAATGTTATCTCGCAACGCATTCAGCGCCTTATCCTTCTCATCTAAATTCATGCGACCGATTCATCGGCGTGCATGATTGTAAGTTGTAGGGTGGGAATTGCTTACCAAAACTAGTGCAGTGTCCAGAGAAAAGACAGACAATGCCCACCTTACTTACATTTAATTCTGTTTACCTACTTATAAACCTAATCGATTAGTGCATTGCGACCTAAATAAGTTACCAGGTTACAATTGGTTAAATACCTTGGCTCAAAAGAATGCGTGAATGCGTGACTTCCAAGGGAGCGGCACTAGTCAGAAGATTGCAGACTGTAACAAGCTTGGTGAAAAATTCAGTTATTGTGTGAATAGAGGCTTTGGACGTTCAAGAGCTGGACTCCTCAAGCCATGCCCTATTGTCGTGAAAAATTACTCGTAATGAGAGAGTTTTGTCATCCACACATTGCTGCTGTTAAGAGCGGTAGACTTCGGTTGTTGAGCAGGGTGAATTTTCCGAGAGTAATATCAGTTGGGTTGCGACTGACCAGATTGGAACTTCTGAAACTACCTACAGGTAAGACTTTCAAAAACCAACATCCAATATCCAATATCCAAAATGGTATAAAGCCATGTTGCTGACCGACGAATTGCTCCTGTTTTACAAGCGTTGTCAGCGTAGGGTGTTTCTGGACGTTTACGGAGACCGCTCTGACCAAGACCCAGAACAAGATTTTCTGCTCAAACTCCGACAGGATAGCTTCGAGCATCGGCAAGCCGTGTTCGGTCTCGCTTCCTATCAATCTCCCGTCTATCCCTCAGGAGATTGGCAAGCGGGGGCCCAGGCAACGTTGGAATTGATGCAACAGGGGGTAGAACGCATCTCTCAATCTTTACTGCTCGTGCAGACTCCCCAAGGCATTACGTTGCTCAGTCGTCCCGATCTTTTGGTGAAACAACCTGGGGAGTCGAGTTTTGGAGATTGGATATATACTCCCAGCAATATTAAGATTGGCAGGCGTCCGAAGCCAGAATATCAAATCGTTGCTGCTTTTAGCGCTCACCTGCTAGGTGCGATGCAAGGAGTTTTGCCGAATACGGCAGGACTCATTTTACGCGATCGCGATTCCTACACCGTAAATCTAGAACGGTGGATGCCACTGATGCACGACCTTCTAGCGGGATGTATGGAGATGCTGCTATTGCGTCAAGAGCCAGAAGTGTTTATCTCTCGTCAGAAGTGTAGCCTATGCCAGTGGTACAGCAGTTGTTATGCGATCGCAAAACGAGACGAGCACATCTCCCTTCTGCCGGGTGTAACGCCCAGTCGCTACCGGGATTTACAGACTCTAGGGGTTGTAACGGTGGAATCGCTGGCTCAAACTACAATTAGCACGCTAGAACCCGTTGTTGGCATTGACGTTGCCTCCGATCTAGTGCAGCAAGCTCAGGCTAAAGTTCAGAATCGAGCCATGCTCCGGCAAAGCCCGCACCAAATGTTTGAGGACTTTCTCGATTGTCCCGAAGATTGCCCTCCACAGAATGGTAATGCCAGGCTATCTCAACTGTCTCACGTTGCCGATGCTATCCCTACGGCGTCTATTGAGCTTTACTTTGATATCGAAGCAGAGCCAGAACTAAAACTAGATTATTTGCTAGGTGTTTGGGTGGTCGATCGACGCGATCGCAGCCAGACGTTCTATCCTCTTCTAGCAGAATATCCCAATGATGAAGCACTAATTTGGCAGCAGTTTATCGATTTAGTTTCGTTCTACCCAGATGCTCCGATTTTTCATTTCTCGGATTATGAGGTGGAAGCTGTTAAGCGCTTAGCGAAGCTGTATCAGACACCGAAACAGCACATGAGAGCTATACTCTCTCGCTTTGTAGACCTGCATGAGCGAGTCACAAATACTGTAACGTTGCCAGTGGAGAGCTATTCGCTGAAACACCTCGCTCGATGGCTGGGTTTTGAATGGCGCGATCCGGGTATAACCGGTTCACAATGTGTCTGTTTGTACAACCAGTGGTTAAAGACTAGCGATCGCTCTGCCCTCGATGCCATTATGCGCTACAACGAAGACGACTGCCGTGCCACATATCACCTCAAGACGTGGTTAGTTAACTTCTTGCAAGAGCACCTGAATTCAACACAAAGTTATGCAAAGATTTTTGAATAAATTAGCGCTACTTATCTAAATCACAAGCTTTACTTATAAGTAAATGTTATCCTGAGACGGTGAGGCTTTCCGCCATGCTTTGATGTGGCAAAAGCCTTTATGGTCTTTCTGAAAATAAAGAGGTGGAAGATATGCCTCCCCCGTTCCTCGTTCTGCTAGCCAGTGCATTTGGCAGCATTTTAGTCTCAGTACGAGCGTCTCACGAAATTCCCCGCATTCTAGCAATCGGGTCTGCCATCTTCTGCTTGATTTTTGGTTTCGCTATGGCACCTTGGATGGTTCAACTGCCGATCTTTTTGGTGTTTCTCAGTTGGGCGAGGCTGTATCGATTTGTTCGGGTTAGTCCAGAACCTTAAGGGCATCTTCTTCTAATCGGCCGATTGCCGGAGGAAAAGCCTGCTGCATGAGACCAGAGTCTTCTGGAGCGCCAACTCAACCAGTGTTCCCTACCATGCACCTCACCAGGGGATAAGTGCAGCAGGCGATCGCTCAATTCAGGCTTACCGAAACTCCCAAAAAATTTTTTAGTGTCGGAGTTGACAAACTCGGTAAATGCAGGCAATATTAAAAAGGCTCAAAAAAAGGGACTGTAGTTCAATTGGTTAGAGCACCGCCCTGTCACGGCGGAAGTTGCGGGTTCGAGCCCCGTCAGTCCCGTAAAACAGATAGAAAACCCCGTCTATAAGGGCGGGGTTTTCTGTCTGTTATGGGTTATTGGTTGTTTGTGACTGGATTAATTTCTTGGATCGTCGATCCATATCATCTACATTGCAAACAACAAACAACGAACAACCAACAACAATCGAGCTAAAGAGGTTAGCTTAGATGCTAGCGTATATATCTAGCAACCCATACTAACTAGAAATTCTTCTCGTGACTGTTAGAGTCCGTATTGCTCCTAGTCCAACTGGAAACTTACACATCGGGACGGCAAGAACTGCTGTCTTTAACTGGTTATTTGCTCGCCATCACGGTGGTCAGTTTATTTTGCGCGTGGAAGACACTGACCAAGCGCGATCGCGTCCCGAATACACCCAAAACATCCTCGACGGCCTCACCTGGCTAGGCTTGAACTGGGATGAGGGCCCGTTTTTCCAAACCCAACGACTCGACCTGTACCGGAATGCCATCCAAACGCTTTTGGAGAAAGGATTGGCTTATTACTGCTACACGAGTGAAGCTGAACTTGATGCATTGCGGGCAGCCCAGAAAGCGAGAAAAGAAGCACCCCGCTACGACAATCGGCATCGCAATCTAACAGTAGACCAACGAGCCGCTTTTGAAGCCGAAGGGCGGCAACCCGTCATTCGCTTTAAAATTGATGACGATCGCGAAATTGTCTGGAACGACCTAGTGCGCGGCAAGCTCTCCTGGAAAGGTCGCGACCTAGGTGGTGATATGGTGGTTGCCAGGGCATCTAAGCAGGGTGAAATTGGTCAGCCGCTCTACAATCTGGCTGTGGTGGTGGATGATATTGATATGGGGATTACCCACGTCATCCGAGGCGAAGACCACATTGGGAATACCCCTAAACAGATTTTGCTCTACGAGGCGCTGGGAGCGTCTTCACCTGAGTTTGCTCATACGCCCTTAATCCTGAATATGCAGGGTCAGAAGCTCTCGAAGCGCGATGGTGTGACTTCGATTTCTGATTTCAAGGAGATGGGCTTTACAGCGGAAGCTCTGGTCAATTACATGACGTTGCTGGGTTGGTCGCCCCCTGATTCCACTCAAGAACTTTTTACCTTGGAGCAAGCAGCTAATGCGTTCAGCTTCGATCGCGTCAACAAAGCTGGCGCGAAGTTCGACTGGGCGAAGTTGGATTGGATTAATAGCCAATATCTCCATGTCATGCCAGTCTCCGAACTTGTGGAATTGCTCATTCCTTACTGGCAGAACGCTGGGTTTGAATTCGATCCGGAACGCGATCGGGCCTGGTTAGAACAGATGGCAGCCGTAATTGGGCCGAGTCTAGCTCGCTTACCCGAAGCGGTAGACATGACCCGGATATTCTTTACCGAGTCTGTGGAGTTTAGCGCTGAAGCGATTGACCAACTGAAAAAAGAAGGTGCCGCAGATGTGGTACGGGCTGTCCTTGATGCTGTCGCTAAGTATCCTGAATTGAGTGCAGACGAAGCTCAGCAGATGATTACAACAGTGACCAAAGAGCAGAAGGTGAAGAAAGGATTGGTGATGCGATCGCTTCGTGCTGCCCTCACCGGCGATGTCCACGGTCCTGACTTGATTCAATCCTGGGTATTGCTCCACCAGCAAGGAATCGATCGAAGTCGCTTGCAGCAGGCATTGACTCACGCCGCCTGAACGCTCGCTCGGCGATCGGCACTTCGGAACACTATCGGCGAGCCTCTCGTCAAGAGCTGTGGCGCTTTATCATTAGAATTCGATAGTAAATGCGCCATTAACAGCCGATAGAGTACGCAAAAAGCCTGTGAAGCGACGAGGGACAAAATTTAGTAGTAAGCTGAGCTGGGCAACTGCCATCAGCCTGAAGGCACGCAACAGTTACGTGGTGGTGATGCTCGCCGGTGCAATCATCGTTGCTGCCTTAGCTCAAGCCCAGCTAGCTCAATCTCAGCAAATTTTTGAGAACGTCCGAATTGGACAAAACTTTTCTCCAGACCCGATGACACTTCGAGGCATCAGTGGGGGGGCTGTACCGGCGAGTCAAGTTGCCAATCGTAAAGGTACACCCACTGGTCCTTGCGTAGGTTTTGTAGACGCACAGCCCGACCACGTAATTGAGTTGACGAATTTTTTCAACTATCTCAGCCTGCAAGTACAAAGCCCAGAGGACACCACTATTGTCATTAGTGGTCCGGGTGGAACCTGGTGTAACGATGATTTTCAGGGCAAAAACCCTGGTGTAGCTGGTCAATGGTTGGCTGGTACCTATCGGGTTTGGGTAGGTTCTTACGACAAAACCAACTTTCACCCCTACTTGATTAAAATCAGCAAAGTCCAGCTACTCAATCCCGGTCCTTCTCGACGTTAAGACTATTTAACTCAATGTAGCTAAGCTGCAACAAAAGACAAATTACGACAAAAATGCTTTCTAGTCTACTCTGCTCTCCCTGCTACCATCCCGGATAGGGTTCTTGCAGGTCTCACAGAGACTTTTAGTGGGTCGTAACCTAGCTGTTGAGTAATCCGTTCCCTAGCTAAAGCACGATACTCCCAAAAATGCTCTCCAGCGGCGCACAGACCCAAATACATATTCAGTACTTGAGGTTTTTTCAGCAGAATCGTCCATAGTTGTCGCCAGAACTGCCCCCGAATTTCAGGTCGGCGTAAGCCCTGATGCCAGATTAACTGAGTCACAAGCCGCAACCCCTTGCCTGGAGAAAATTGCATGGTTTGCTTTCGCTCGGAGTGCGAGCCAATACTAAGACATTGCTGAAAACAGCGTCTGAGGTAGTTCGCGGGTTCATACAACGTCCAGAAGCCTTCTACATACTCTCTAGCAATTTCAGCAACGGGGCGGGTGGGGACAAAATTCATCAAGCTATTCTGGTCTCCCACCTCAGTGACGCCTATACTCTCTACTAAACGCTGCTCGCTTTGGAGACGGTTCCATAGAGCCGTATTCGGCAAGGCTTGGAGGATGCCCAGCATGGGTTGAGGAATACTGGTTTGTTCAACAAACGCTTGAATCCGTTCTCCTGCACCTGTGCGTTCTCCATCAAAACCGAGGATAAACCCTGCATAGATTAGCATACCTGCCTGATTGATCTTGCGACAGGCTTCGACGAGCGGATGGCGAGTATTTTGCAGTTTGTGTGTTACTTGCAGGCTATCTTGGTCAGGAGTTTCAATGCCGAGAAAGACTGCATAGAAGCCAGCTTCACTCATCAGATGCAGCAGTTCCTCATCTTCTGCCAAATTCACAGAGGCTTCCGTCATGAAGGTGAAGGGGTAGTTGTGCTCCTTTACCCAAGGAATCAATTCTCGTAGAAAGCGTTTGACATTACGCTGATTGCCAATAAAGTTGTCATCGACAATGAAGAGTGACCCTCGCCAGCCTAAATCATAAAGCGTTTGTAACTCTGCTATGGTCTGGTTCGGCTCTTTAGTGCGTGGTTTACGACCGTAGAGGGAGATAATGTCGCAAAATTCGCAGTTGAAGGGGCAGCCACGAGAAAACTGGATAGCCATCATGAAGTAGGCATCCCGCTCAAGCAGGTCAAAACGCGGCATAGGGCTTTGGGTGACATCCGGTTTTTCAAGGGAGCGAAAGGTTCCTTGCGTCTTTCCTTGGGCAAGTGCTTCAAGAAACTGTGGGAGCGTCATCTCTCCCTCATCCAGGATTAGGTAATGCGCTCCAGAAGCAAGGGCATCTTGAGGAACAGATGTGGGATAAGGTCCACCAACTGCCACTTTTTTGCCCAACCGTACCGCTTTTTGAATTAGGGTGTGGAAATCTGGCTTTTGCACCAACATGGCAGAAAGGATGACTAGGTCACACCACTCCCAATCGGCCTCTGTTTCAAGATTGACGTTGCGATCGTAAAATCTAATTTCCCAGTCCTTGGGTAGGAGCGCTGCGACTGTAATGATTCCCAGTGGAGGAATAGCTGCCTTGAGGCCAGCGATGTCCATGAAGCGATCGTAAGACCAAAAGGACTGAGGAAACTGAGGGTAGAGCAACAGTGCCTTCATGCGGTGTATTTCCTCACAAGTTTTTAAGCGTCCATAGTACATCGTCCCTCTGAACTTTTCGTCCCTCTAAATTGGGATTTCCTGATAATAGGGAATACAACACCCGTATTTCTAACCATTAATTGGCTTTTGCGATCGCAACGAACTCGTTAATAACGCTTCCATTTTAAAGAACGGTATTAATAGTGCTTTAAGTCTATGAAACCCTGACAATAAAATAGTGATTTTGAGATAGCTGGCTTTATTCGTGTGGTAAGCTTAGCTAGTATCACAATTGCTGGGCACTTAAGATTTAGCAATAAGTTTTTCCCACCCTCCTGTAGAGGGTGATTAAGAGTAATAACCGGCTGATGATACTCAGGAAAAAACAGCTCTTAAGTTGAAGGAGACTAACATAAGAGCCTTGGAATAAATTTAAAACCCAAGCTTAAGTAAGCTTTAGCTTACGGGATAAGCTTTTCAACCCGTTCAATCGGGTTGAAGATTTTAGCCCGAATTCTAATTCAGGTTTCAGTTAGTGCAATTCCTTTTAAGTTATTTATGTATACCAGCAGGTAGTCCTGAATACAGCTACCTAAGCTAATTCCTTGATGAGGTTGAGTCGTAATTGAAAATTCAAGCGTTGAATATCCAAGTTGGCGATCGCATCTTTGCTTACTGCAATAATAAGAGACAGATCTGCACGGTGAGACACATCTTAGATCCTGGTCAAAACAACATCACACTATCAGTGTTTACGTCTGAGCGCTCCCGGAACTCAATTTCGCGCGTGATTCATTTTCACCGAGAGGCTTTGGTTGAGTTGCAAGCTAAGAATCTATGTCCAAGCCTAA
>DATNPT010000325.1:0-7300 GCA_036703075.1 Chroococcales cyanobacterium | reverse complement strand
CCCCCCGCGCAAGGGTTGATTAATGCTTAAGTCAGTACCATTCAACTAAGGACGATATTGAGTTCGGAAACTCCGAATTTCCGCACTTTCTGACAGCGCTCGATGTAAAGCCGAGTGACTCTATCCTGTTCGTTCAGACGTAACACCTGTTGGAATACGTCCTGCGCTTGGGCAAATTTTTCCTCTAGATAAAGATTTACCCCTCGCTCGAATTCAGCACGGGTTTGCTGCTTGAGTTCGATGAGAGGACGCGTGTTTGCATCGTAAACTTCAAACATCTCCACCGGCTGACTTTTCCCCTTCACTTTGACTCGACCAACAAATCGGTAGCAATAGTTTTCTTGATTGCTGAGACGATATAAAGTTTGGTCGCTGATTAGGATATCCGTGCCATAAATCTTGGTTAAGCCTTCCATTCGAGAGGCGAGGTTGACAGCATCGGCAATCACGGTACCTTCCATCCGCTGAGGTTCTCCGACTGTACCCAGCATTAAACTGCCTGTATGCAGACCAATCCCGATCGCGATCGCTTCTTCACCATTGGCTTGGCGATCGATATTATACAGCGAGAGTTGTTGTTGCATCTCAATCGCGGCTTGCACTGCATCATCGGCCGTTCGGGGAAACAGTGCCATCACTGCGTCACCAATGTATTTATCAATAAACCCCCGATGCTTGCGAATGACAGGACTCACTCGGCTTAAATAGGCATTGAGAAAGTTAAAATTTTCTTCTGGCGTCATTCGCTCCGAGAGACTGGTAAACGAGCGAATATCAGCAAATAAAACCGTCATTTCTTTCTGCACTTGGTCGCCTAATTGAACATCGACGATACTCTCTCGCTCCAGAAATTGGAGAAACTCGTGAGGCACGAATCGTCCGTAAGCTTCGTTAATTTTCGCTAATCGGATATGGGTTTTAATTCGCGCTAGTAACTCATTTTTCGAGACGGGTTTAGTTAAGTAATCATTCGCACCCGCACCAAACCCTTCTACCAAATCGGACACCTGATTTTTCGCCGTTAGCAACACTACGGGTAATTCATTCGCTGGGAACTGTTGGCGGATTCGCTCACAGAATTCATAGCCTGTCATCTTCGGCATCATAATATCCAACAAGATGAGATCTGGTTTTAATCCATCGCCCATCAGTTTTAATGCCTCTATCCCATTTAAGGCCTGAATAATCGCATAATTTTGCAACGAAAGATGATTGACGAGAACCTGAAGATTTACGGGTTCATCATCTACGATCAAAATTTGAAACGCACCCTCTGTCGGTATCAAGGCTTGTCTATCGAGCCAGGTATCATCGGGAGTGAGGGCTAGTGCCGATGAATTCCAAACCTGAGAAACCTTCTCTAGCTGTTTTTTCTCGACCTGACCTTTGGATAAGGGTAGAGTGAAGGTAAATCGCGAACCAATGCCTAGGGTAGACTCTATACTAATTCTGCCACCATGCAATTGGACTAGCTGTTTGGTAACGGCCAACCCTAATCCCGCCCCACCATATTCTCTGGCAATGGAGCCATCCACTTGTTCAAATGATTCAAAAATGCGATCGAGTTTATCCGTTGGGATACCAATGCCTGTATCGGCTACAGTAATCGCTAGTTCACGAGCGACGACTGCCGCCGAGACTTCAACCGTACCGCTTTCAGTAAATTTAATCGCATTCCCGACTAGATTGTACAAAATTTGTTGAACCCGGTTCTCATCAGCGTCTACAGGCGGAACATTTGGGTCAACCTTATTAATCAGGTTGAGAGTTTTGTGCCCAATTAAAGGACGAGAGAGCATTAATATCACATCGGTAATCTCTCGGATGCCTATTGGTTTAATATTTAACTCAATCTTTTTATGTTTTAACTGAGAAAAATCGAGTAGATCGTTAACAAGCTGGGTTAACCGTCTGCCACTAGTAACGATTAGAGACAGATTAAATACCGTTTGTGGAGATAATTTGCCAGTCGCACCATCAATCAAGGATTCAGCAATGCCAATAATCCCATTCAGAGGAGTTTTAAGTTCGTGAGAGGTATTAGCGATGAACTCATCTTTGAGCTGATCGAGTTTTTGGAGAGCCGCATTCTTCGTTTCAAGTTCTATCGCATAAGATTGAAGGCGTTTACGAGCCTCGTTGAATCGGCGCTCTAAAATAAATCCTAAAACCACGATGAAAACAAACGTTCCCCAGGGATAAATTTTGTGATACCACCCAACGGGTTCAAAAATGTAAATTAAAATATCATGAATCGCAAAGACAATCAGAATGATTAATCCTACTGCAAATAATTTAGCATCATAATTGCCGATAAAAGAGGTTTTGACGGCAATGACTAATAAAACGATCGCACTTAATAGGAGCAGTGCCTGAGCTGGAAAGATTGTAGAACTCCAGGAAATCGATTGAGTAGCGACCAACGGTAGAACTAGTGCTGCATAAGCCAGATCGATTTGCCATAAAGCTCGAATCAAGGGCTTGTAAGCAGCTCCAAACATTTCCTCGAAGAAGATACAAGCACTCACTGGCATCAGATAAAAAGAAGTGTAGTGAATGTAATCCCAGAATTCAGATTCTTGAAAAAAGAGAGTAATAAAATCAGAGCGAGCAATCGTGTATAGACCAATTAGTATAGTTAACGAGCCAAAAGAAACATAGGCTTGTTTTTCTTGCCGATTAACGGCAAGCAGAAGAGAAATGACGCCTAAGCTAATAAACAAAATAGCGAGAAGTGCATCAAATTCTTGTTGAATGAGCTTTTTTATTAAGTCTAGCTGATCGCCAACGCTAACGCGATCGAATAAGCCAACATAAATGGATGAAGCCTGGCCTGCATAGACCCGAAAAAATAGCGTTTTCCCGGCAAAACCAGGTTCGATAGGAACAATGGACCATTGGTAACTTTCAAACTTAGCTTCACCTGATGCATCGAGCGAATATTCTTTATAAATGGGCTTAGTCTCTAGATAAGCATCTAAGATGTAGGGAATCGATCGCACATACAGCGATGGAGATTTCCACGGCTTTTCGGGTAAAGGAACGCGCAACCAAAGAATTTTTTGTCCTTGGGGCGTTTTGAGTTGTTCGGGAAACTGAAATGACTGCCACTCAGGACTTGGCTTTTTTTCTTGAGTCCATAGGGGAATACCCGCATCATCAATCTGAGAGTCGCCCCAGCGATATTGCCATCCTTCAGTCACGTCTATCGGCGCTAAATTGAGCGTTGCCTGAGATTGGGCCTGACTGGGTGTTATACCTAATTGCAGAATACTGAGCACTGCTAGGAAGAAAACACCTAAACACAAGATAATCCGGGTACGGAGCCAACCAAACACAAGTTCCATAAGAAAAATTAGCGGTGGAAACCGCTTCACTTTATGGGTGCGGAGGAATCGCTTTAACGTGAAACTGCAAATATATGCTATCAGTAATGAAGGTCGATAGGTAATAAGGAAGGAAAAATTGGAAATGCTTCACCATTCCTATTACCTATTATCAAAAGTGAGCAATAGGTTTTACAATTTATGTAGACTTGCCATAGCATTTTAACTCTCAAACGAAGAGTTAAGTTATCTTTCAATCTTCCTGAATACTATCAGCCGTATTTGCAGTGGAAGAATAGTGGATAGATAAGCTGTCGTGCATTTTAATTACGTATTGCCTGTTGCCCGTTCCCTGTTGCCTTCCACCAAATCCTCATACCCTATTTAAATCCTGAACAGCCGCTCGTTCGCGGTAGTTTCGCTCACACAAAGTCTGCGGGAATCCACCCGCACTTGGGCTACGCCCCGCTGCTGCTTTCATGTCTTTGAGAAAGTCTACATCCATTTGCAAGGCAGGAGCGAGGGTAGGAGTAATCAAGCAACCGCAGATCTGCCTTGTTGGCATAATCGAGAAATCCACAGCACTAGCTCAATGCTTTAGTGAGATTTTTTAATTAATCACATCCACCGTAAGAATTATTTTTTAGTAGTTCGCCTAGTAATTTGGTAAAACCTGGTTAAATCCAGACTAAATTTTGTTAGAAATAGGATATTATTGTGTTCAAATGCCTAAATACGATTGAACGTATAACATCATCTGAAAAAGATCAATTAAGGGTGCGTCTTAAATTTGCCAAAATACAGTTCAAGTAAGCCTGTAAACTTCATTCTGTGCTTACCTCAGGGAAGACAGTAGCAAAATGGGGATGTACCCGATGAATAATTTCCGAACTCTCAATCATAAAGCAACAGAACAGCCTGTTTGGCTTATTCATGTTGATGTTGAACTATTTTGATCTTTTTAGGTGTATACAGTAGCGAGTCACTCAAACAATAGCTTCAACCACAGCAAATAGCCAACTGAATAACTACTACAAGAGAAAAGAATCAATGAGGAAATTTATCTTAGAGCTGTCTCAAAATGCGAAAGCTCTGCTCCCCGATGTCATCAAGATTTATTTACCTTCTTGCCTATTTCTTCTTCTGGTCTGGAGTATAGGCAAGGTATATAGTATTGATAGTTATGAATTAACTGCCGATCCAGCTGAGTTAGCAGGACTTGCACCCTACGCAGGGCTGATTTCTAATGTTGGAATTTTGCTGTGGTGTGGAGCTGCTGCAATCTGTCTATTTAGTGCTTCCTTAGCTAAATTAGACCCTATTTGTTTTAGAAAATGGTTCGCTTTTCTACTAGCCTCAGGTTGTCTTACCACTGTGTTGCTATTGGACGATATGTTCCAATTCCATGAGTCTTACCCTGCTCTATTCTTTGGACTCGATGCAGATCTTCCTCACAATAATAGGAGGTTGCAAAACCTCCTTGAAGCAATTTTCTTTGTTGTTTATTTTGCCTCGTTTATATTTTATACATTCTACTTTAGAAAACATATCCAGCGAACAGAATATCTGTTTCTTTTGATGGCGTTCTTCTTGTTCAGTTTGTCTACCGTTGTTGATATGGGGTCGGAGACGATGAAAGGACATTACATTATAGAAGAGGGTCTTAAGTTATTAGGAATTATTAGTTGGTTAACCTATTTTTATAGAACCTGTAGATCGGCAGTTCAACAGTTAGCTAGAAACTTAGTTGTACCTGTTGATAAAGCCCACATAAATTAAAGGAAGGCAGAGGGCACAGAGCAGAGGACTTTTAGGTTCCGCTCAGCAAGGAAATTCAGACCAATCCTGAGCGGGAGCTGAAGGAAGAAGCTCACAGGAGGATTGCACCAAGAACTCTATGAGAGGTCGCCAGAAGGCAAGGCAGGAGGAGAGGGCATCAAAATAAACATAAAAGCCTCCTGCCTCCTGCCTTTCTTGTTCAGATGCCAATGTCCATACCTTATCTGAGCTTTAATTGCATCTACTTAACGATAAAATCAAGCCTTCTTATCAATTGCTTTATGTAAAAATTGCATAATTTTTATGCAATTTCTTCACAGATAGAAACATTCTGTAACTCTAAATACAAATTATACCCTTGAGCGCACATAACCTGATTTGCAACGAGCAATCCAACTTGCGCTCTAGACGAACCTTCGGACTTTGGAGCGCTATGCACTGAGGATAGACCTATGACAAGCGCAGCCAAGTCAGCAGCGAGCCAAAATAAATTTGAAAAGTTCAAGGCCGAAAAAGATGGTCTTGTCGTTAAGGCACAACTAGAAGAGTTTGCACAACTCGGCTGGGAAGCGATGGATGAAACTGACCGCGAACATCGCTTGAAGTGGGTCGGGGTTTTCTTCCGTCCCGTCACCCCCGGTAAGTTTATGATGCGGATGCGTATAGCCAACGGCATTCTCACCAGCACTCAAATGCGAGTGCTAGCAGAAGTCGTGCAGCGCTACGGCGAAGACGGCAGTACTGACATCACCACCCGGCAAAACCTCCAACTCAGAGGCGTCCGGATTGAAGATTTACCGGATATTTTCCGCCGCTTCGAGCAAGCGGGATTGACTTCCGTGCAATCGGGAATGGACAATGTCCGCAATATCACGGGTTCACCCGTCGCTGGGATTGATGCTGACGAGTTGATCGATACGCGGGACTTGGTGCAACGAGTGCAGGACATGATTACCAATCATGGTCAAGGCAACCCAGAGTTTACCAACTTACCTCGGAAATTCAATATTGCGATCGCGGGTGGTCGCGACAACTCGGTTCACGCTGAAATCAACGACCTTGCCTTCGTTCCCGCTTACAAAGACGGTATCTTAGGGTTCAATGTTATTGTCGGAGGATTCTTTTCCGCCAAACGTTGCGACGCCGCCATTCCTCTCAATGCCTGGGTAACGGCAGATGATGTTGTCGATGTTAGCCGTGCCGTTTTAGAAGTTTACCGCGACCATGGGTTACGGGCGAATCGGCAAAAAGCGCGACTAATGTGGCTGATTGATGAATGGGGGATCGACAAGTTTCGAGCTGAAGTCGAAAACTACCTGGGACGGACGCTGCAATCCGAGGCAGAGAAAGACGAAATCGACTGGGAAAAGCGCGACCACATCGGCGTCTATTCGCAAAAGCAAGCCGGATTGAATTACGTCGGTCTGCACATCCCCATCGGACGCCTCTATGCTCAGGATATGTTCGACCTGGCACGAATTGCCGAGGTTTACGGTAGTGGTGAAATCCGTTTGACCGTCGAGCAAAACGTCATCATTCCCAACGTTCCTGATTCTCGTCTAGACACGTTCCTGGCTGAACCCTTACTAGAGCGGTTTTCAATTAACCCAGACCCCTTGACGCGAGCCTTAGTCTCTTGCACGGGCGCTCAATTTTGCAACTTTGCCCTAATTGAAACGAAAAGTCGAGCATTGGCAACGATTAAAGAAATCGAAGCTGAACTCGATTTACCAAATCCAGTGCGAATTCATTGGACGGGTTGCCCCAACTCCTGCGGTCAACCGCAAGTTGCAGACATCGGTCTGATGGGAACCAAAGTTCGCAAAGATGGCAAAGCGGTGGAAGGTGTCGATATTTACATGGGTGGCAAAGTGGGCAAAGATGCCCAACTAGGTAGCTGCGTGCAAAAAGGCATTCCCTGTGAAGACCTCAAACCTGTATTGCGAGCTTTACTCGTCGAGCAGTTTGGAGCCAGACCTCGTAAAGAAGCTGTAGTGTCTTCTTAAATTGACACAAGATTTTTGAGAAAAGAATTCCCAAGCACAGACTGGTGCATTGGGAATCCTCAATCTTATTGAACATAAACCCTAAGAACCAGAATACCTACTGATGGCGAAGTTTACCAGGCGGCAATTTATCATTACGGCAGGGGCTACCGCAGCTACCTCTGTACTCGCTCACGGCTGTGCTTCAGG
>DATNPT010000316.1:0-9654 GCA_036703075.1 Chroococcales cyanobacterium | reverse complement strand
GCAAAAAGTTGTCGGACTTTCTGTTCAATCTCTACTGTGAGATAGCCACTCTGAAGCACTTGATGAACAATCTCGCGAATTGTAGACATAACCCTGTATCCTGAACGTGTTTGTCAGTATCCGGTGTCCGATCGCAAGAATCTGTGATGCTGGTAAACAAGATGAGTGATTTACTAATTGTATTAATGTGATGTCGGCATGACATTTAGTGTGACATGCATCACCATTGACAGTGTGCAGTGACCCGTTGGGTTATGCACTGGCATAGTTCATTGTTAGCCAAGGAACCGCTTCAGTAACTTAAGCTTGCCTTGATAGGGAGGATATCTCACCGGCAAATCGACGAGGAACGATTTGTTGAGAACGCTCCTTTGATGGGAAAACGTATCAAAGCCTGCCTTACCATGGTAACTCCCCATGCCACTGTCACCAACTCCCCCAAAGGGTAAAGCAGCCGAGGCAAAATGCATCAACGTGTCATTAATACAGGCACCACCCGATGAAGTTTCTCGCAATACTCGCTGTTGATAGTGCTTGTTATTGGAGAAGAAGTAAAGTGCAAGCGGTTTCGGCTGATTATTCACTAGCGCGATCGCTTCACTTAATTCAGTATATTCAAGCACTGGTAAAATAGGGCCGAAGATTTCCTCTTGCATCACGGGGTCGTCCCAACTCACCTCATCCATTACCGTTGGGGCAATATAGCGTTCTGCCGAATTGGTATCACCTCCGATCGCAATTTTGCCCGTTTTGAGGAGTTCGCACAGTCGCTGGAAATGATTTTGATTAATAATCCGGGCATAATCCGGGCTACCTTCGGGTTTATCGCCATAGAAGTCTACGATGCACTGTCTGATGCGTTCCAATAACTCCTGTTTGATTTTGCGATCGACTAAAAGATAATCGGGAGCAATACAGGTTTGACCCGCATTGACAAACTTTCCCCAAGTAATTCGTTTGGCAGCATAGTCTAACGGCGTATCGGCGTCAACAATGCAAGGGCTTTTTCCACCAAGTTCTAACGTTACTGGCGTTAGATACTGGGCGGCAGCTTCCATAATAATTTTTCCGACTCTAGTACTGCCGGTAAAACAGATATGGTCAAATTTTTCTGCTAGCAGTTCTTGAGTAACGTCTTTACCACCTTCTACGACACTAATATAAGACGAGTCAAAGTATTGAGGGATAGTATTTGCCAGGAGACGAGATGTACTCTCCGCCATTTCTGAAGGTTTAAGTACAGCACAGTTTCCCGCCGCAATTGCGCCGACGAGGGGAGAGATGAGCAACTGAAAGGGATAATTCCAAGGACTAATAATCAGGACAACGCCCAAGGGTTCGGAATAAATTTTGGAGGAGGCGAGGAACTGATTGAGTGGAGTCGCAATTTTTCGGGGTTTTGCCCAAGATTTAATCTGTTTAAGCGCGTGCTTAACCTCTTCCAAGCACAGTCCAATTTCCGTCGCATACGACTCGAAGTCTGACTTACCCAAATCGGCGTTGAGTGCCGCTTCAATTGCAGATTCATTGTCCACAATTAGTTGCTTCAGTCGCTTTAGCTGCTCAATCCTAAAAGCTAGCTCTTTGGTTCGACCCGTATTGAAAAACTGACGGTGTTGGCTTACAAGCTGATTAGGTTCTGAGTGTGTAAGCATACCTGTTAACTGCTCAAGAGACATTTGAGTTGAATCAGTCTCCTATGATACAACTGTTGTCCGTTACTGTGTTCAAACAGTCAATCCCCTGTACTGGGTTGAGTATTTACCAGGTTTTCTCCATGAATGATTTTTGGACTACTATTCTTAACTTTTCCAAAGATACAGCTAATCGTGTTGGCACTCAGTTGTTGAAGGATTTCGGGCAGGTCGAAGCATCATCAAAGGTAGATGGCAGTTTAGTGACGCAATCGGATCGCTGGGCAGATGAGACAATTCGGGAAGCGATCGCATCTCATTTTCCCAGCCATGGGATTTTGACGGAAGAAGCAGAACACGTATTTCCGGATACTGAATGGTGCTGGATTATTGACCCCCTAGATGGCACCACAAACTTTACGCGAGGAATTCCGATTTGGGGGATTTCTTTAGGATTGTTGTATCGAGGGACACCTGTCTTTGGATACGTTTATTTCCCACCTATCGGGCAAACCTTTCATGGTTTTTGGCAAAGTCCATCGGGAATAGCAGAGATTGAGAATGGTGCATTTCTCAATGGACGCCCCATCCACAGCAGCCCTGATTCTCCTAGCAGTAACCACTTTTTCAACCTTTGCTCTCGCAGCACATCGGTCATGCAGCACCCCTTCCCTTGTAAAATTCGCATGCTAGGAGTTGCTAGTTACAACTTTCTCACGGTGGCTACGGGGGCTGTCTTGGGAGGTGTCGAAGCGACTCCCAAGGTTTGGGATATTGCAGGGGCTTGGGCGATCGTACAAGCGGCTGGTGGTGTTTGGGTGCCGCTTGATTCCGAGTCAATCTTTCCTCTCAACGTTGGGGAGGATTATGGTCAGCTATCGCTTCCGATACTCGTCGCTAGTCGTCCTGAATTAGTGAACGTATTTAAACCCTTGGTAGAATTTGTTGCTAAGAAGTAGACATCAATCCATCCTGTATCAGGGCGCACAACCATGCGCCCCTACCTCCTGTACTCTACCGGGTAGAAAACGGCTGAAAATTTACGTTTTTAATCAACAGTATTCAGACAGAAATCATTGCTAAATGAGCAAAGTGTTTAACTTTTATAAGTAAAATTTCGATGACCAACTGGTCACTGAACATTGTTAAAGCGGTTTCGCTTTACCAACCCTAGCAGTTCAGGCGTTCACCCTCTTAATAAAGCTTAACTAAATTAATAATTAATTAATACTTTAAGACTTCAATAAAAAGGAAGCAAATATTTTTTAAGTTTATTAGACTAATACAAAATCAGAGTAGATATATGTTAAGAATAGGTGCAAAGCTACTTCCTGTGTGACTGCTCCCAACTTGAGTGCTCCTCTCATTCAAACCTGATGTCTTAGGTGTAGATGGAGTAACAGACTATGAGAATTTTATTGGTTGAGGACGACCAGTGGATTGCCAAAACCCTTGAAACAGTTCTTAGCAATCATCACTATGTCGTCGATGTTGCCACGGACGGTCAAATGGGGTGGGAGCTAGTACAAAGCTGCGATTACGATTTAATTATGTTGGATGTTGTCTTACCCAAAATGGATGGCATTCAACTGTGTCAGCAGTTGCGTTCCCATAACTATCAAACACCTGTTCTCTTGCTCACGGCTCAAAGCTCTAGTACTGATATGGTAATGGGCTTGGATGCAGGGGCAGATGATTATGTGGTGAAACCGTTTGACCTGTCAGAATTATTAGCTCGGATTCGTGTTTTACTGCGCCGGAAAAATTTAACGCTCCTGTCAGTTCTAGAGCATGGAAAATTGCGTCTGGATTCTAGTACTTGTGAAGTGACGTATTGCGATCGCACGTTGCATCTAACGCCTAAAGAGTTTCGTTTACTGGAGCTTTTTCTCCGCAACAAGCATCGCGTTTTGAGTAGAAGTGCGATTTTAGATCGCCTCTGGTCGTTTGAAGAGGTACCCAACGAGGATACCGTGACAGCTCACGTCAAAGGTTTACGCCAGAAACTCAAAGTAGCTGGAGTTCCCACCGATTTTATTGAAACCATCTATGGACTGGGTTATCGCCTGAAGCAATCTGTATCCGATTCGCCTCTTTCCCCATCACTGCCGCAGACAGGTGCTAGCTCGATACAGCAACAAGCGAAAGCCGTACTAGCCCAAATGTGGGAGAAGCTCAAGGAACATAATAGCGATCGCTTAGCTATTTTGGAGCGAGCCGCAATCGCCATGCGAGAGAACGCGCTAGACACTCAATTGCAGTACAGGGCAAAAGTAGCCGCGCACAAACTAGCTGGAACATTAGGCACGTTTGGCTTTATCGAGGGTTCGCATCTAGCGCTTGAGATCGAGCAACTCTTAGATGATGAATCGGCCTTCGACCAGAACGAGGCGCATCATTTCGGTGAGTTAATCGTAGCTCTGCGACGGGAACTGAAACAGCCTTCATCTTTGCAGGTTTCCCACTCAGCGCCCGAGCTCGCCGTCTGTATCCTGTATGTTGTGGACGATGATGTAGAACTAGCCCAGCAGGTAGCGATCGAGGCAGCATCGCAAGACTTGCACTTAGAACTCGCTCTCAGTTTATCCGAAGCACGAGAGAAATTGCATCGGTCTAGATTTAATGCAATCATCTTAGACCTCCAAACAGCCGATGCGATCGCAGGTAGCTTGACGTTTCTGGCAGAACTCACGAATCTGACACCCCCCCTACCCGTGCTACTTTTTACGGCTCAGGATAGTTTAAGCGATCGCGTCAAAGTCGCTCGATTCGGCGCTCACGCCTTTTTGCAGAAACCCTTACTCCCCTCTCAAGCGATCGAAGCTGTCAATCGAGTCCTCCAGCAGGTTCGAGCCACTGAAGCGAAGGTGATGGTGGTGGATGATGACCCGCAAGTCCTAGCTGTGATGCGGAGTTTATTAGAGCCTTGGGGACTGAAACTCACCACTTTAGACGAACCCCGGCATTTCTGGACAATTTTGGAGGAATTTGCCCCCGATTTACTGGTTCTCGACGTAGAAATGCCTCATTTTAACGGAATTGAACTGTGTCAAGTCGTGCGGAATGCTCCCCGTTGGAGTGGGTTACCTGTCCTATTTCTCACAGTTCATACCGATGCCAGCACCGTACATCAGGTATTTAGCGCAGGTGCTGATGATATTGTCAGTAAACCCATTGTCGGGCCAGAACTAGTCACTCGCGTCCTGAATCGATTGGAGCGAGTACAACTACTCCGAAACACGAATGATACCAACTCCGAGCTGACTACCCCCTGTTTTGAGATAACCGCTCCAGGCGCAGAAGTTGCAGCGCAGAGAGTCAGAGGAGATGAGATATAGAGATTATGCAGGCTTCTAGAACGGTACAGCCTCTTCTCGATCGACGTTGCTCACTCAAGAGTCAAAAAGCCTATGTATCGCGTTCCCCACGGCAAAACGTTTCTGGAATTCGACCTCCCACAAGGTATGCGCGGTGCATTAGCCGTATCTAGGACAGCAGAACCACTGACTGATGTAGAAGGAGCGATCGCAAAAGCACTGGCACATCCCATTAGTTCACCCCCTCTACGGGAAATTCCTCATCCTGGCGACAAAGTTTGTATTGTTTTCACCGACATCACCCGCGCTTGTCCTGACTGGCTGCTCGTGCCACCGATCTTGAGGGAGTTGGAGGTGGCTGGGGTACACGATAATGATATTACGCTGCTATGCGGGATCGGTCTGCATCGTCCCAGCACACGGGAAGAAAAGTTCACCAAACTGGGACAGAGTATTGTCGATCGCTATCGCGTCATCGACAACGAGCCGCAAAACCCCAATATGTTAGTAGACTTGGGCGTTGTCAATGACATTCCGCTTTCCGTACACAACATCGCTTACGAGGCCGATCTGCTGATTGCCACTGGCATCGTTGAGCCGCACCAGTATGCTGGATACTCAGGGGGATGTAAGACGGTAGCTGTGGGCGCGGCAGGAGAATCGCTGATTGCCTATAGCCATGGTTCGCGCTTCATCGACGATCCCAATACCCGCTTGGGCAAAATTGAGGGCAATCCCTTCCAAGAAGCAATTACGGAAGCAGGGCTGCGAGCGGGATTAAAGTTTATTGTCAACGTCGTTTTGGACGATGAAAAGCAGGTCATTTATGCCATGGCAGGTACGCCGATTGAAACCCATCGGCAACTGGTAGAGCAAGCGCGATCGCTTTACCAAGTACCCATTCCACACCAATATGATGTAGTCATCGGTGGCGTGGGTTTTCCCAAAGACGCAAATCTTTACCAAGCGAGTCGTGCGGCGAGTTATCTGTTTTTTGCTCCAACTCCGGTTGCGCGATCGGGAGGTTACCTGATTATCCCCGCTCTTTGCCAGGAAGGGGTAGGTGAAGGAGTGGGCGAACAGCGCTTTCTATCCGCCATGCGCGATGCACCCGACATCCAATTCATCCTCAATGACGCCAGAAAGAACGGTTATCCACCAGGACAACAACGTGCCTTTGTCATGGCTAAGGTTCTAGAGCAAAACAACGTGATTATCGTGGGTAGCGAGTATCCAGAACTCGTTTCAGCTTGCAAGATGCTGCCAGCCGCAACGATGGATGAAGCTTTCGCGATCGCAAAAGCTGACTTAGGCGCAGAACTAGACGTACTCGTAGTACCGCATGCCTTGCTCACTTTACCCATTGTTCAAAGTTGAAATACGTTATCTTGACCCAGAAAGGGGAGTGGAAAATCGGCAGTGGCGGGTGAAAGAAGAAGAAAATACGCCTATAAGGTCGGGGTAAGATAAACAACCACAGTAAGTAGAAGAAAAAGGAGAAATTGTAGAGATGATGAAACAAATCGCTGCTGCAACACTTACCGCACTCTTGGGCTTAACAATGGCTGCGGTGCCTATCCTAGATCGACCAAGTTCTGCTCAGACTACTCCAGCACCTGGTACCCCTGAGTACGCTGAGTTTATCCGCGATCTGAATAAAGCCAAAAACTTTGCACGTCAGGCAGCAGAGAGAGAGAACGGGGGTTTAGGGTACTATCGTGCCGAACCCTCTATGCACGGGCTAGCGTCTCAGTCTCCCTACAAGGACAATGGCAATGGAACTTGGACATTCACCTTTTCGGGAAGCCGTCCTGGCGAGACTACTCCCTGTTATGAAAGTGTCGTCACCGTTTCCAGACAGGACTGGAGGGTGAATGTAGATTCTAACCGCTCGACTTGTCCCAACCCGTAACTTCAATTAGAGCAGAGCAATAGAGCGAGAGGGAAAAGGAAACGATGATATGCCTTTCCCTCTCTGTTTTCTGGTGTCTGGAAAGCTCTCAGTTGCCTAGAACATTGCTCCAATAAGCAAAATTATAGATAGGCTCAGATCTTGCACCATTCTCAATAATCCGAAGGTGGGCACTGCCGAGTAACGATAGAATCAGGTTTTCAAGTTCTAGCCCGCAGTGCCCACCCTACAGACTCAGCATGACAGGGCGAAGCATTCGCACATAAGTACTTAGGTAGAATGGCTCTGTTATGGCAGTCGCCACAATTGTTAGGACATTTTTTTGTTGCCTGTTCCCCGTTCCCTTTACAGCAAAATATAATGTCCTAACCGATATGTCCGTTGCTATACTTTAGTCAAGCGCTATACAGATCTAAGAATTCCGACGCTGTAGTTTTTGTTTTAACAGATGCGATCGCTCGCCTCTATCCCTCTATAAAGAAAAGATGTAGTTAGTCGCTAAAAACAACAGACAAGAGATTGTATAGGGAAGCTAACTAGCGATCGCTTTAATTCACTATGTGAGTAGTCACTCCATGAGCAAGCGCTCTCGTGCAACACCAATTACTAGGTAGAGCAGACGGCCATCCCATCCGCACGGCTTCTGGGCAGATGGTATGAATGGTTAGTTGACAATCAATCAGTTGGAGTCCTTCCTTCTCGACTTGCTTCATGCCCTGCTTGAGAATCGAGTCGTTTTTGAATTCAATCGTCTGGTTGCACTGAATGCACACTAAATGATGGTGATGGTTGGGGAAAGGCTGATTGAGTTCATAATGTTTATGGCCTTCTGCCAGCTCCAACTCTCGCAGAATACCCATCCGTGACATTAATTTGACACTGCGATAGATTGTAGACAGACTGATTGGTTCCCCACGCTGCTTGAGTACATTGTAGAGTTCCTCAGCACTCAGATGGTTGCCTCTGGGAAGATTTTGAAATACATGCAGAATCGTTTCCCGTTGCGGTGTCAAGCGCCAGCCCCGAGAGTTGAGTTCGGCTTTGAGCGAAGTGGCTGTATAGGGAGGCATAATAACCCTCTCAAAAATAACCCATTATTGACAATGATAGTGATTTGCAACTGTTATTTGCAAGAAAATATACTAATTGAGAATAAATCTCAGGGCTTTATTGAGAAGTGTTGAAAAGCCTGTCGCTGGGCTAGATGAGTTTGGGATTGTTCTTAGAATGGTATGTAATAGTCGTTTTTAGGTTATCTCGGTCATACCGCAGCCATTTTGTAGGGAAAATCACTCTGCTTCTAATGGTTAGGTCATGATTGACTAGACTTAAGTGACAAGACCCTTCCCCTCCACCTATCCGACTATTAGTACACAGAACCTCTAAAGCTCCATCTGCTCGTCCCCAGCCCAACAGCCAAGATTTTCCATGTCTAAATACGACTCCTATTTAAGATGTTCTTTTTGCGGTAAGTCCTCCGAGCAGGTACGCAAATTGATTGCCGGTCCGGGTGTTTATATCTGCGATGAATGTGTAGAACTGTGTAATGAGATCTTGGATGAGGAACTGCTCAACTCCTCTTCGAGTACCTCAATTCAACCCCCTTCATCTGAAGAAGCCCAGAGCCAACCCGCCCACGCCACTCATCGAGCTTGGCATCAACTGCCAAAGCCAACTGAAATCAAGCAAGCGTTGGATACTTACGTTATCGGTCAAAACCAAGCCAAAAAAGTTCTCTCAGTTGCGGTTTATAACCATTACAAACGCCTTAGCCTCGAACAGGGCAATGGCAACAAAAGTTCAGGCGATGACGCCGTCAAGCTTTCTAAATCCAATATTCTTCTAATTGGTCCTACAGGTTGCGGTAAGACGCTTTTAGCTCAAACCCTAGCGACTCAGTTAGATGTTCCCTTCGCCGTCGCTGATGCTACCACCCTAACGGAAGCTGGTTAT
This sequence comes from Chroococcales cyanobacterium, assembly GCA_036703075.1. Classification (GTDB taxonomy): domain Bacteria; phylum Cyanobacteriota; class Cyanobacteriia; order Cyanobacteriales; family Coleofasciculaceae; genus DATNPC01. The sequence continues at coordinate 838 of DATNPT010000316.1, read as the reverse complement.
GTTGGGGATGATGTTGAGAATATCTTACTGCGATTGCTGCAAGTCGCGGACTTCGATGTTAAGGCAGCCGAGCAAGGAATTGTATATATTGATGAAATTGATAAGATTGCGCGTAAAAGCGAAAATCCGTCAATAACGCGAGATGTTTCTGGTGAGGGGGTTCAACAAGCGCTCCTGAAAATTTTGGAAGGGACAGTGGTCAACGTACCCCCTCAAGGTGGACGCAAGCATCCCTATCAGGAATGTATTCAACTCGACACCAGCAATATTCTTTTCGTCTGTGGTGGTGCTTTTGTTGGTTTGGACAAAGTAGTCGATCAACGGATTGGGAAAAAATCCATTGGCTTTGTTCAACCTGAAGAAGATCGCTCGCCCCAACAGTCAACAGCAGAACTGTTCAAACATCTAGAGCCTGGAGATTTGGTGAAATTTGGCCTAATTCCAGAATTGATCGGGCGGTTGCCGGTCATTACATCGGTCGATCCACTAGATGAAGAAGCGCTGGTGACAATATTGACGCAACCTCGCAATGCTCTGGTGAAGCAGTATCAAAAATTGCTCAAGATGGACAACATCCGTTTAGAGTTTCATGCTGATGCGCTAAGAGCGATCGCTCAAGAAGCCTTTCGACGCAAAACTGGAGCGAGGGCGTTGCGAGGTATTTTAGAAGAGATCATGTTGGAGGTCATGTACGAGTTGCCCTCCCGTAAAGATATTAAACGTTGTACGATTACGCGGGAAATGGTAGAGAAACGCTCCACTGCTGAACTCCTAGTCCATCCCTCCTGGCTACTCAAACCCGAATCGGCTTAAGTTTTGCTGTAGGGGCTTTCGCATT
>DATNPT010000311.1:0-15003 GCA_036703075.1 Chroococcales cyanobacterium | reverse complement strand
TCGATACAGATGGCGAGAGCTTAGAAACAGTGCTATTCAACTCAAGAGTGCTGTTCGCGATCGGGTGGAGATAAGGGGAGTGATAGAAGTTTAGTTGTCTGGAACTGACAGCGCTGGAGATAGAGTTGGGCAACAGTATCCTGTGGATTCATGTCCAAGACAGCTTCAAACATTTGTGCCGCTTCATGAAAGGATCGCTTATGGTAGAGCCACAACCCGCTTTCAAACATCTTGAGCGTGGCTAATTTGCCTTGTCTGAGTTCTGGATCGTCTCCATCAAATGCTTCAAAGACGGCTACCGCTTTTGACTTTCCCTTCACTTTGACTTGCTCGATAAAGCGAATATTATACTCGGCAGGGTGATGCAAACGAGCTAATGTTTGATGCGTAATTAACAGTGATACTTCTCCATACTCTTTCGTCAAACTTTCCAAACGAGAGGCTAAATTGACAGCATCGCTAATCACTGTGCTATCCATCCGGTGTTCTCCGCCAACGGTACCAAGCATCAATGAACCGGTATTAATACCAATCCCAATCCGAATCGGTTTATAGCCAGCTTTAAGGCGATATTGGTTATATTCAGTCAATCGTTTCAGCATGGAAATTCCCGCTTTGAGGGCATCATCCGCATCGCCGCTAAATAGTGCCATAATGCCATCTCCGATATATTTATCAATAAAACCCTGATTTTCGATGATGGCTGGTTCCATGCGCGAAAGAAAGGCATTGATAAATTTGAAAACATCTTGGGGAGGTAGGGTTTCGGCGAGGGTGGTAAAGTCGCGAATATCAGCAAATAGCACTGACATTTCCTGCTGCACCTGATCGCCTAATTGCACATCGGCAATACTTTCCTTATTCAAACACTGGAGAAATTGACGAGGTACGAAGCGTGAGAAGGCTTGATTGAGTTGAAAGAGTTCTTTTGTGAAATGGAGGCGATCGCTTTCTGCTTTCTTCCGTTCTGTGATGTCCTCGACGAAGCCTTGATAATAGAGGAGTGACTGGTTGAAATCGAAGACAGCCCGCGCATTCTCATTAATCCAAATGATACTGCCATCTTTGCGATAAACCTGAGACTCAAACCCCGATACCGCTCCGTATTGCTGCATTAATGTGAGAAATTCAATCCGACTGTGCAAATCGACGTACAGTTGACGATTGATGTCGGTGATACTTGCCATCAAATCTTCAGGAGAATCATAGCCGTATAAGTGTGCTGTCGCTTGATTGGCACTGAGAAAACGACCGTCGGGGGTGATTTGAAAGATACCTTCCAAGGCGTTTTCAAAGATTTGTCGATACTTTTGTTCTGCCTTCAACAGGCGACTCTCTTTATGATGAAGTTGATCGATCAGCATCGTCTGCTCGCGGTTAAACTTTGCCAACGTCTGATTCATTTCTTGGAGTTGGACGTTTAAGTGCGCTAGCGACAGATTCATTTCCTGAAGCTGGATGTTTTGTTGTGCTAGCTTTTTCTCCTGAAGATAGCTATTTACAGCTTCTTTAACGGTTAAGCTGAGGTCTTCTGGCTGCCAAGGCTTAGAGATATAACGATATAATTGGGCATACTTAATTACATTTCCCACGGCTTCCAGGTCAGCTTGTCCCGTCAGCATAATTTTGAGGGTTTTGGGCAAGAGAAGATGGACTTGTCTTAATAGTTCATCTCCCTTCATCTTGGGCATCAGATAGTCAGAAATAATTAACGGGAATTCATACCCATCTTCTTGTAATTCTTCAATTAACTCTAGGGCTTCTTCTCCTCCTTCAGCGATTTCAATTAGGTAATCATCGCCGATCGCCTCTTGAAGCTCTACTCTAAGGCTTCTGAGGACAGTTGTCTCATCATCGACACAGATAATTACCTGTTTAGTCATAGTTCGGTGTTTGTTGCTTGTTATTTGTTGTTTGTTGTTTGCGATCGCTGTCAATTCCAATCTGTAAAATACGTACTTTGCTAGAAACTAATAACAAACAACTAATCCCTAATCACGCGTATAGCATCTGTCATAGTTTTGCCAACCCGGATCGAATCGTTTCCACGAGTTCTTCTTCAGACCAGGGTTTAAACAGACAACTATGCAGATTTGCCTGCTCTTTCGCCCGCTGAATGGAGGCGTCATCGGCTTGGCCCGTGAGCATGATGGTAATAATGTCGGGAAATCGCTCGTGGACGCGAATGAGAAATTCATCCCCATTCATACCGGGCATCAACCAGTCCGAGACAATTAGAATAATACTAATCTCCTCCTCATTTAGTTCATTAATCACCTCTAGCGCTTCGTCCGCATCTTCAGCAATTTCATAGAGGTACGTAGTTCCAAACGCTTCTTGGAGTTGCGTCCTGAGACTCTGCAAAACTACTTTCTCATCATCAACACACAGAATTACTGGTTTAGACATTGGGGGTCTCCTGGACTAACTGAATGGGAAGAAAAACATTAAATTTCGTACAGCCCGGTTGACTTTCTACCGTAATTCTACCGCTATGTTTTTCAATGATTTTTTTAACAATATCGAGTCCGAGTCCACTCCCTTGACCCGCTGGTTTAGTCGTAAAAAAGGGTTCAAATATTTTCGCTTGAATCTCTTCAGGTATGCCACAGCCGCTATCGATGATGCTAATTTTTACATCCTGGTCAATTGGCGTTACATCAAGGGTTAAGGTACCTTGATAATCCATCGCTTGTAAGGCATTGTGGATGAGATTTGTCCAAACTTGATTGAGTTCGTCGGGATAACAGAGTATGGGAGGTAATGAATCATAGTGGCGAATCACATCGACTCCTTTTTTGAGTTGATTGTGATAGAGCGTTAAGACGGTTTCAATGCCTTCCGTCAGGTTGGCTGGAATCATTGTGCCCGACTGGTCATAACGGGCATAGGTTTTTAAGGCAAAGACTACTTTTGAAGCCCGCTCGGTAGCAGTATTGATCGTGATAGTGCCTCGTTTGAGTTCTGAGAGTTTATAGGCGATCGCTAAAATCTGCGAACTATCCGGTCGTTTTAATAGCGGCAACAACGACTCAATGTCATCAGAAATGCCCATAATCACTAGGCGATCGGCAATAATGTCAGCGTCATTAATCTCTGCTGCATCGAGTTGGCGTCTTAAGGCTCTCTTGAGTTGCCGCTCTTCTTTACTCGAAAAGGTAGCTTCTTGTTGGAGCGATCGCTGGAGTAACGCTAAGAAGTCTTGCCCTTCGGCTGGGGAGAGGGATTGAAATAGTGTGGGGAGCTGTTCGAGAGTTTGATCTAAAAACTTGGAAATATTGCCAGCGGAGGAACGAATGGCTCCCAAGGGAGTATTAATTTCATGGGCAATGCCTGCCACCAGTTGTCCGAGGGCAGCCATTTTTTCCGATTCGATCAGTTGTTGCTGAGTAGCTTGTAATTGTTGCAACGTGGAGGCTAATTCCTGATTTTTTGCCTCAATTTCTTGATTCATTCGCAAGGCAACATTTTTGGCCTCCCGTTCTTGCGCCAACCGTAAGCGATCGCGTTCTGCTTGTTGGCGTTCCGTGATGTCTTGGAAGGTTGCGATCGCATAGGCAATATTGCCCTGTTCGTCAGAAACAGGCGTCGTTGCCACCTCCAAGGGGATAATTTCCCCGCCTCGGCGAAGCTCCATATCATCAATCGTGACTCGTTCGCCGTTTAAAGCACGCACTATCGGCAAGCGATCGGTTGGATAGAGTTGCTCAGTTCCCGCCCGATAGGCTTGATATACGTCTGTTAATCGATCGGCCGTGGCGTCTTGGACAATACCTTTGCCGAGTAACTGCTGTCCTCGTTGATTGGTGTAATACATTTTACCCGCCGCATCGTGAACGGACACCCCAACTGGCATGGCTTCGAGGAATTGAGCTAGTTTCCGCTCGCTTTGGCGTATTTCCTGTTCTCGTTCGAGTACCTCGCCATAGAGTTTGGCGTTCTCAATTGAGATCGCCGCTTGGGAAGATAAAACGTTTAAGACTTCCAATCGGTTAGGTGTAAAAGCACTGGTGGTAAGATTATTTTCCAGATACAGGATGCCGATCAGTTTACCTTGATTTTTAATGGGGGTACACAAAACTGATTTGGGTTGCTGTTGGATAATGTAAGGGTCAGCCGCCCAGTTGGTTTGCACGCTAGCATCGTTGATGACTAGGGTTTGGTGGGTACGCCAGACATAATTAATTAAGGTGACGGGAATTTCTCCAGAGCCAGCAACGGGAGTAGATTGCAGGTTGCAAGCTTGAGCGATCGCACATTGAGCCGCGATCGCTAATGTATCTCCTTCTAGCAGAATCAGTGCGCCTTTTTCTGCTCCAGCATTTTCCAGCACCACTTGCATTAATGTCGAGAGCAAGCGATCGAGCTGAATTTCTCCGGAGAGGGTTTGAGAGGCTTTCATCACAGTTGCTAAGTCGAGAACCTCTGAACCTCTTTTACTAGTGGACGTAATCGTTTCACTCGTCAGTTGAGTCGCACTATCGCCTGTATAACGGCTGATTTTTTGGTTCAGGACAGAGGCGAGTAATTGAGGATAGCGCTGTTCTAAGTCCTCAACTTTTGCTTTAGCTCCCCAGCGAGCATAGGCGTAGTAGGCATTTGTTAGATAAGTTTGGGCAATGAGTTCTTTATCCCAAGCCAGGTAGAATTTGGCAGCAAGTTCGTAAGCTAAAGCTTCTTCTTGGATGTAGGCGTTTTCTTTGGCTCCCTTAATCGCTTTTTCATAACAATCCATTGCCTCAATCCATTGCCCCAAAACCCGGTATCGCTCTGCCTCCACCAAATAAAATTTATGCATATAATTTATCGGAGCATGGTCTGCCCAGGTTTTCATCTTTTCTTGACTTGCTGTTACTGTCGCCAACAAGTCCTGTCGCTCGGTAGGAGTGGAGTCAGGATACACTGCCAATCGACCTAACGACGCATAAAAATGAAATAACGGAATCAGTAATGTCGCAGTCGCCCCATCTAAATACTGTTCTGCCATCGCCGCTGTTTTAACCGCTTCAGTGGGTTGCTCGAACAGACAGCATAGTCTGAGTTTATTAACTGATAAGTTGCAAATGGCATAGCGATCGTTTGCTTGCTGGTGAATCGGCAGCATTGTCTGTTCGTTGTACGATTCACCGACTAACCAGCATGGATCTTCCGCCTTTACCAGCAAGTTTAAGACGCCCTGCCGATAGATTTTATTGTAATTAAGATTAGTTTCTTGCTTGAGCCGAGCTAATGCCGAGCTATAGGCAGCCATCTCTGGCTCAAGGCTTCCCAATGGCTTGCCGACAAAGGATGAATGGAATGAGTAGAGATAAGCACAAGTCGTAGCAAATTCTACATCTCCCGTTTCTAGTCCACTCGTATAGGCTGACCGAAACGGTTGTAATGATTCCCGGATAGGCTCTTTCCAAATCCCTACAGCGGCATGAAAGACAGCCAAAACCTTCGCTTTGAGTTCTTTGGCCTGAAACTTCTCTAAAACGCCTAAAGCGAGTTGACCAAATTGATAGCCCGCCTCAATATCTCCGACTATTCCACACAGAATTAATCCATAATTAACATAGGCAAAAGCAGACAAGGATGCATTACCATAGCCGATCGATAAATTGACCTGTTTCAAAACAATCAGCAACATCATCTCCGGTACGGCAATGAAGGCAGCGGGAAATACACTGGAGAGGATTTGCATCGCTGCCAGTTTGTGCGGCTCGGTCATAACGGGCAGGTCGATCAAATCTGCGATCGCACCTGGTGGTAAATTGTTTGAGGTTTCCACCAGTGCTAACTGAATATCCGACTGACTGGGCTGTTCGGGAAACTCCACGCCCAATAGCTTGAGCACGGTTAGTGCTGTCTTGACGGCGTCTTTGAGTTGGTTGTGCGCGATACAAGCCTGAATCTTGACTTCATAGACTTTTACTTTGTCCAGCAGTGTCTGGGCGTGTTGTAGCACCAAGTCCACCCATTGGTTCATCTGCTCAAAGTCGCCCTTGAGGAACGCCGCTTCTGCGGCTGATTCGTGCAGCGCTAAGCTCAGTGCATACTGACTTTGCCAAGCGTTCGGCTCGAGGAGTTCCATGCCGACAGTGAAATACCGAACAGCCGCCCCATAAGCTGTAGACGCCCTCGCTTTACGTCCAGCCAGCAGGTTGAGTTGAGCGAGTCGTTCGCGTTCGGTGCGATCGCAAATTAACCCCACCCCCCTATTAAACTGATTGACGATATCAAAATTCGTCTCCTCCCAGTCTTCTTCAGGAGTATTATTCAACAGCAGCCGCCCAATTTTCAGGTGAGTGGACTGCTTTTGGTCTTCAGGAATGAGGAAATAGGCAGCTTGCTGCACGCGATCGTGCAAAAATTTATAGGTAGGTAATAGGTCATGGGTAATCGCTAATGGGTCGGACTCTTTCCCTTCACCGATGACCGATGACCGATGAGCATCGTCTTGAAAGAACTTGTAAACTTCACTGACGGGAATAACCAGCCCGTCTTGCAAAGCTTTCCACAAATCTGCCGCCGTTTCAGCCTGGGATTTTCCATGCACAATCGCAAGTGTCCCTAAGTCAAACGAGTTGCCAATACATGCTGCTAGTTGCAACACTCGCTGAGTATCGATCGGCAGTTTTTGCAACTGATTGGCCATAAACTCGACCACATCATCCGTCGAGACAATCGCTCTCACCTGAGCAATATCGCACTGCCACCCTCCTGTACTCCCCTCAATCACAGATGCATCTTCCTTGCTAAGGGGAGAACGAGGGGGGTCAAACTTGATTAATCCATCTTCATACAAAGATTTGAGAAATTGATTGCTAAAAAAGGGATTCCCTTTAGTTTTTTGCATCACCAATTCCGTCAACGGAACGGCTCGTTCTGGCGGACAATTTAGGGTATCGGCAATCAAGCGATTCAGGGACGGTTTGTCTAGAGGCGCTAACGTAATTTGGTTGACTCTAGCTGCACCAGATTCGTCTGCCCCTGCCCGAATCTCATTCAATGTCAGCATCAAAGGATGTGCTGGCGAGACTTCATTATCCCGATACGCTCCAATCAACAACAAATAGTGGGTATCTGTCTCGCTCATTAGCGATCGCGTTAGCGTTAGAGAGGCGGAATCAGCCCACTGCAAGTCATCCAGAAAAATTACCAAGGGATGCTCTTTTGTCGCAAATACGCGGATGAACTTGCCCAATAGCAGATTGAAGCGATTTTGAGCCGCACTCCCTGCCAGTTCTGGCACTTCTGGCTGCTTGCCTATCAGGAGTTCTAACTCTGGAATCACCTCAACCATCACTTGAGCATTCTCACCCAAGGCATCCAAAATCTTGCCTTTCCACTTCTGCACGTCGGCAGCACTTTCCGTGAGTAGTTGCCGCATGAGATTCTGAAATGCCTGCACCCACGCTGAAAAAGGAATATCGCGCTTGAATTGATCGAATTTCCCCTTAATGAAGTAGCCGCGCTGGCGCACAATCGGTTTGTGGACTTCATTCACTACGGCTGTCTTTCCAATTCCCGAAAAGCCAGCCACTAGCATGAGTTCGACCCCCCCCTTACTAAGGGGAGGTTGGGTGGGTGAGATTTGGGATTGGGCTGTCTCCCCATCTCTCTCTGCTACTCTGTCGAATGCCGCTAATAGGGTTGCGACTTCGACTTCTCTACCGTAGAGTTTTTCTGGAATGGCAAAGCGATCGCAGATATCTTTTTCGCCTAAGGGAAACGGGCTAATGCTGCCATTTTCTAAATAGTCCTGCAAACAGGTTTCCAGGTCTACTCGCAGGCCAAACGCACTCTGATAGCGGTCTTGAGCCGTTTTCGCCATCAACTTCATCACGATATCGCTCACCAGTTGAGGAATGGTAGGTACCAGTTCGACTGGTGCAGTGGGAATCCTGGCAATATGAGAATGAACTAACTCGATTGGGTCAGTAGACTGGAAAGGAAGTTGCCCGGTGAGCAGTTCATAAAACGTCACGCCCAACGAGTAAAAATCCGTGCGGTAGTCGATCCCCCGGTTCATCCGTCCGGTTTGTTCCGGAGACATATAGGCGAGTGTCCCTTCTAGAACGTTCGGATTAACGATCTCCTGGTTTTCTCGGGGTAATAAGGATGCAATACTAAAATCGACTAGTTTGACTTGACCGTTTTCTGGATGAATCAGAATATTATCAGTCTTAATATCTTTATGAATAATCCGATTGTGAGCCAGTCCTTCTAGGGTTTGGGCAATCTGAACCGCAATATTGAGAAACTCACGCAGGGAATTGACACTTTTCCCCATACCGCCCCTATTTCCCATCACCTGCTTGAGGGAAACGCCTCCAAAATCTTCCATCACTAGAGCATAGCCATTGCGGTAGTTTTCCAGGGCTAGGGGTTTGACAATCCCAGACAGATCGAGATTTTTGGCAATGGTGTACTGATTGCGAAACTGCACCAGTTCCTTGAAGGTGGGATACTCACTCAACAGCAGTTTCAGCACAATTGGTTTTTGGTCATGAGAACGCACTCCTCGATACACCTGAGTTCTGGCGCTCGAGTAGATTTTGTCAAGGATGTGATATCCGGGCAGTGTAACAAAAGTGCTGCTCATGATTACTTACTAGGGAGCATTGGAATGTTGCAAATGTGTTCAGCATCAATCCTCTTTCCCCGCTAGCTTAAGGGAAATGGGATTTCTGACTACCTGGCTAGGCTTTGGCAATTTTTGAACGATGTACCCTGGGAGTGTTGTAATCAAGAATACTCTATGTAGCTGGATAGATTTAATGACCTAGCTAAATGGGGTAATAAAAGATATATAATGGCGAACTTGGCTAAAGTACGGTGACTAAGCCAAGGATTCAGGTGAGGTACTGGTACCTATTCACTGTAGACAGCGGTTCTCGAACTTTGTGTGCTACACAGATTGTAGGGGCGCATGGTCGTCATTGGCGTCAACTTAAGGCTCAAAGGCTCTCTGAACACGACTTGGCTCCCTGCATCGATCCCCCTGAATCCCCCTTAAAAAGGGGGACTAAGATTCCGGTTCCCCCTTTTTAAGGGGGGCTAGGGGGGATCGAATGTGTGATATGTGTTGCAAAGCCTGCTGAATTTAGGTGTTTTGCTTAAATTGACACCATTGACGGCGTGCGCCCTTACGGATGTACTGCATCCAACCAAAAACGGCTATATGTGTCAATTCATCATTCTTAGGCGAGCATCTCATCGCCAGTGAAACTTGTTGATTGAGAAACTAGGTGCTGGCTACAGCGATCGCGATCTTACCAACTACGTGTCCTTGTTCGCTTGCGGCATGAGCGGTGGCAAGTTCAGACAGTGGATAGATGCGATCGATTATCGATCGCATTTTACCCGCCTCAATCAGTTCTTTGAGATAAGCCAAATCCTGACCACTGGATTGAGCAACAATGAGTTTAGACTTTTTACCGGGTACCAAAAACGTGAGAACGCTCTGCACCAGAGTATCGGGATCGGGCAATGTGTTGATATAAATGCCATTAGGCTTCAATATGTTTTTGCAACTCGAAAAGGATTGTTTGCCAACAGCGTCGAAAATGATGTCGTAGACGCTGGTGTCCTTAGTAAAATCCTGGGCGGTATAAGTGATAATGCGATCGGCTCCCAAAGATTGCACCAACTCGACATTTTGGGTGCCGCAAACCGCTGTCACTTCTGCCTTAAAAGCCTTAGCAATTTGCACGGCAAAGGTACCCACTCCCCCCGAAGCACCGTTAATCAACACCTGATGTCCTGGCAAAATTTGCCCTAAATCTCGCAACGATTGTAGAGCCGTAGTTGCTGCCAGAGGCACAGCAGCAGCTTGTTCGTAGGACATATTTTCGGGTTTCAAACAAGCTACCCGTTCTGATACAACCGCGTACTCGGCGTAGGCTCCGCCGGGGAGAGAATCAAGGTAAGCAAAAATTTTGTCTCCTGGTTGGAATCGCGTGACAGATGCTCCAACTTCTACCACTTCTCCTGCAACATCAAACCCTAGAACCAGTGGAAACTTGTAGCCTGTCAGAAATTGAAGCTGTCCAGCTCGAATCTTCCAATCAACCGGATTGACGCTGCTGGCGTAAACCTTGACTAACAACTGGTCACTTTTGATTGAAGGTGTGTCGATGTCGCCATATTGTAGGACTTCGGTCGAGCCATATTGATTGATAAAAACTGCTTTCATAAAAATGCTTGGTTTATGACAGGCAAGAGCCTAATTGTACGGACTAGTGTATTTCTAGGAAGGCCCTAAGTATATAGGGGTGGGCATTGCTTACCAACGATAAAATCAGGTTTTCAAGTTCTAGCAAGCAATGCCCACCCTACGAAGATTGAGAATCATAACGTATTACGTAGTTAGCACTGCTGTTGTTTTTTGTTCAGCCGCGATCGCAACTTCAGCTAAAGTAATCACCGTAACTTCAGGAGGACAATTCCACCGGCCAGGGGGAAAGGTGCCTAAACCTCGATTGACATATAGATAATTCGTTCCTACCTGATGCAGTCCCTGACTCCATTCCCAATGCCGAACGACTTTCGGCCATTTTGCTTCCAAAAACGGTATCCAGGGCCAGAGGAATTGAGGAATGCGCTGACGCGAGGCGTGAATCCAAGTCGGTACGGGACCAAGTCCTGGTATCATAACTTGACCGCCGTGAGTATGACCGGAGAGTTGCAAATCAACCCGCCATTGTTGCAATACTTCTGCACTATCGGGATTGTGAGATAACACAATGCGAGGAATGCGATCGTCCAACGGCTCCATCACAGGTGCTGGATTGAACTCACGCGACCAAAAATCCGGGAGTCCGACTAGCGCGAGTCCCGGCCCTAAAGGATAAACCACTTGATTCCAGAGAACCTGAATTCCCTCATCTTCGAGAGATTGTGTAATTTTGGTTTTTGAGTAGGGAAAATAAAGGTCGTGGTTTCCCAATACCGCATAAATACCAGCGCGACTTCGCAAACGCCCAAGCCGCTGCGCCAGTTTATAAATTGGTTTCGGACTGTTGGTAACAAAGTCACCCGTGAGGACAATTACATCTGGCTCAACCTGATTGGTGACTTCAATAACTTCTGCTAACAACTCTTCAGTCAGCAATAGACCATCGTAGTGAAAATCGGTTAGGTGTACTAGCTTTGAACCGTGTAAAGTTTCCGGTAATCCCGCGATCGCAACCTTCAAATATTCGATGCTCAACGGTTCTGACAATATACGCATTTTAATGTGATTTCGACTAACGACTGATTAGAGAGAGACTTGCTAATAAGTAGAATGGCACTGACTTAAGAACTTTCATTTTTTAAGGAACCACAGAGGACACAGAGGTACTAAAAGATAGATAATCTTGGGACGGGAAGGAAGTAAGTAGCCGTCATGAACCGCGTACACCAGAATCCATGAAAATCCTTATTCATTCTGCATTGGAACCCTCTGCCTAATTTTCAAATCAGGTTCAAAGCTGCCAGCGGATGAAAAGAGCGAAGCGACCTAATATACGATGCCATAGAGGTCGAGTTTTCCATTGCGTTGTTTTAATCAGACGACTCTTGGAAAAAGCACAGAGGAAGAAGTATTCGACAAATTTCACAAATTTAGGCTCAGCTAGGGAGAGTTGGAGTTCGTCATTGTGGAAGAGACTGCGCGGATCGAAGTTAGCGCTTCCGGTAATCACCCAACAATCGTCGAGCAGCAGCACTTTAGCGTGCATCATGCTTGGTTGGTATTCATAAATTTCAATTCCTGCGGTAAGCAAGTCGCGGTAACGTTCGCGGACGGCATAATAGACCGATTGCTTATCATTGTGCGGTCCGACGGTCAAAATCCGCACGTCGAGTCCATTTTTTTTCGCTCTGATGAGTGCTTGACGGGCGCTGCGTTCGGGTAGAAAGTAAGGACTGGCAATCCAGATGCGTTTTTTCGCGGCCAGCAGACTAGTGTAGAAAAGGGCATAGACGGAGGAACGGGCAGCAGGAGCTTTTCTCAGAGTAACGAGGACGGGTAAGCCACCGGATAAGTCGGGATTGAAAATTTCTGAACTGAGGCTAGCAACTCCGCCGACATAGCTCCATTGCTCCATGAACATACCTTCCAAGGTAGTGACGATTGGCCCTTGGAAGCAAACCTCGAAGTCTAGCCAGGGAGACGTTTGTTCTTTATCCTCGAAGCCGTCCCAGTAATCTGAAACCCCCGTACCTCCAACAAAAGCCATCTCCCCATCAATCAAAAGCAGTTTGCGATGGGTACGGATGTTATAAATGAGAGGATTTCTCCAATTAAATTTGTGGAAGAAGCGGACATTCACGCCTGCCGCCTTTAGCTGCTGCCAGTACTCCTGAGATAGTTTGAACACACCCAAGCTATCAGCGATGACTAGAACCTCAACTCCAGCTTGGGCTCGTTCGGCAAGAGCAAGAGCAAACTCCTCAGCGCGGTAACCGGGGGTAATGTAAAACGTCTCGAAGTGAATAGTACGTCGGGCGCGGCGAATTGCTTCTAGTCGGGAGCGATAGATAGAATTGATGTCAAACCAATAAGCGATCGGTTCACCCTTGGTAATGTAGGAACCTGAGATACCTGTCAGGGCAAGAGGAAAGTGAGGCTCGTCTAAGCTAGGAACATCTTTGAGCCTGTACTGAACTTTTTTGCGGAAGGTTCCCCGGAGATAGAGGATGAACCAGACAACCAAAAATCCGAAGAGTAACCCACCGCCCCACCACACAAAGGAGTTCAGTTGCGGTCTGGTTACAGCGGATGATAAAACATGGCTATCAGCTTTTTCCGAGACGGTTAGGAATATAAGAGAGTCTTTTTTAGAGATAGTTTTCAACGTAAAGGTTTGATTCAAGCTAAAGTTTCTACCCTGGTGTTGCGATCGCATCCAGTGACGATAGGCTAGTGTCCCCCTCCCAAATTCCAGGGTTTTCCAGGAGAATATGAGCCTGATAGCCTAAGCGAGTCCCAACCGCCAGCGACTAGCGATCGGTTGTCTAGACGAGTAGTTGATTTTAAAGATTGTGACAAGCAGCAAATCGTTGTAAGGTCTCCCTAAAGAGAGATTTAACAATTTAGAAACTCAATTATTAGAGATACAGAACAAGTTAGCTGAAAAATTGCACCTACTTTCTGAATGGCAATCAACACAGTAGTCTTTCGGCTCCGCAAGCATAATAAGGGAAGAGGCGGATAAGAAGCATATGACCCGACAAACAACGAGGCGGACTTTTTTGACGACGAGTCTTGCTGTTGCTGGTGGAATTATCGGCACTACAACATTGAAACCCAATCTTACCTCAGCATCCACAGACCAACCAGCGATCGCAAAAGCAATGCCAGAACGAGAGTTAGGCAACACTGGCGTCCGCGTTCCCATCTTCGGTTTGGGGGGTGCAGGACAAACGCCTTTATCCTGGGAAAACCGGGAGAAAGATGCGGTGGCGATCGTTGAACGAGCCTTAGAATTGGGTATCCGCTACTTTGATACAGCCGCCAGTTATGGACCAAGTGAAGATAATTTGGGCAAGGTGCTGCCAGCGTACCGAGATAAAATTTTCTTAGCCAGTAAGACCGACAAACGCGATCGCGATGGCGCTTGGAGGGAGTTGGAGCGATCGCTAAAACGCCTCAAAACCGACCACCTCGACCTCTGGCAACTGCACCACGTCTCATTTCAGCAAGAACTCGACCAAATTTTTGGTAAAGATGGCGCGGCTAAAGCAATAGAAGAAGCGAAAGCACAGAAACTGATTCGTTTTGCTGGCATTACCGGACATCACGAACCCGATATTATTGCTGAAGGGTTGCGTCGCTATCCTTTCGACACGACTCTCATTTGCATCAACGCCGCAGACAAACACCATCCTCGTCCCTTTATTCCTACCGTATTGCCAGTAGCGCGAGAAAAGGGCGTTGGCGTAATTGCTATGAAAATTCCAGCCTACGGGCGTTTATTCAAACCAGGAGTTTTGGATGGCATGCACCAAGCCATGGGATATACGCTCTCCCAACCTGGCGTGCATTGTTGCGTGATTGCGGCTGAAACCGTCGCTCAGCTAGAGTCCAATGTAGAAGTAGCCAGAGCGTTTAAACCACTCGATCAAGTTACCTTGGCTCAGATTGAGCAACGCACAGCAGTTGCCTGGGAGGATAATACCTTTTTCCGTGCTTGGACTTAGGATGAATATCACTGACTTAACCATTAATCAACCCTTGCGCGGGGGGTTTGGGGGTTTCCCCCAAGTCCAGGTTTTTTGTAATACCTGCAACTTTCGCCTTAAGTCAGTGCCATTCGCCTTAAGTCAGTGCCATTCGACTTAGGAGAATGAATTGATTACCTTCATTACCGTAGAGGCAATGCATGCCTTGCCCCTAGAATCTGGGTGTATCACACCCAATTGAGAACTGCGATATACAACTACCGCTTGTGGGGTGGGCATCCTACCCGCCCTGACTTTGAGCAGGCGAGACGCCCGCTCCACAAGATTAGGTAACTGGTTTTTGGGAATCCTTAACTCTGAGATTCCAGCGCAGCTTTAACCTTCGCATCCCAACCCATCCCCTGCATCCATCCCGGATAGAGAGGCTGAGGAGCGGTGAGTCGATCGAGTTGTTCAACCTCCTGCACTGATAGCTTGAGATTGACAGAACCAAGGTTGTCTTCGAGTTGGTGCATTTTGTTGGCACCGATGATGACGGAAGATATAAAGGGTTTAGTGAGTATCCACGCGATCGCAATTTGAGCGGGAGATGCCTCGCGAGCTTGTGCAATCTGCTGGAGGGCATCCACCACCCCATAGCCCTTTTCCAGATCAATTGGTGGAAACTGAAATTTATGGCGGCGGGCATCTTCAGGAACAGGCATGTCTCGCGTGTACTTGCCAGTCAGGAACCCGCTAGCCAAGGGACTCCAAACCAAAATGCCAATCCCTGCATCTTCGATAAACGGGACAAATTCATGCTCGATATCTCGTCCCAAAAGAGAATAATACATCTGCGCTCCCACA
>DATNPT010000304.1:0-19965 GCA_036703075.1 Chroococcales cyanobacterium | reverse complement strand
ACAAAACTAAATAGGAAAAAGCGATCGCCCTCTTACCTCGGTGTCAGCATTCCTCTACACTCGAACAATAAAGCTTAAATTTCCGATGAGCGCAAAACCCAAGATTATTGTTCTGGATGATGACCCCACTGGTTCCCAGACGGTTCACAGCTGTCTGCTGCTAACACGTTGGGATGTGGAAACTCTGCGGCTAGGACTCCGGGATGAGTCCCCCATCTTCTTTGTGCTAACGAATACCCGTGCGCTCACTCCAGAACAAGCCGCTTCTGTGACTCAAGAAGTTTGCCACAATCTCAAAATAGCCTTGGAAGCTGAGGAAATCAACGATTTCTTGGTGGTTAGCCGCTCCGACTCGACGCTACGGGGACATTACCCGGTCGAAACCGATGTCATTGCCGAAGAAGTGGGACCGTTCGATGCTCATTTCTTAGTTCCCGCGTTCTTTGAAGGTGGGCGGATCACCCGTGATAGCGTGCATTACCTGATTATTGATGGAGTCCCAACCCCCGTACATGAAACTGAGTTTGCGCGAGACTCAGTATTTGGCTATCACTACAGCTACTTGCCAGATTATGTCGAAGAGAAAACAAACGGTCGCATAAAGGCTAATACTGTAGAGCGATTTTTACTGGAGGATATTCGTAAAGGGAGTTTAGAGCGGCTGCGCCATCTCACGAGCAATCAATGCTGTGTTGTCGATGGGGAAACACAAGCCGATTTAGACCAGTTCGCAGCAGATATCCTTACCGCTGCATCTGAAGGCAAACACTTTCTATTTCGTAGCGCTGCCAGTATCTTAACCTCACTTGCCAGCCTCGGACCTCAGCCAGTGGCAGCAGCAGATATGGCCCAATACGTGCGGCAGGGAAAACCAGGCGCTGTGATTGTCGGTTCTCATGTCAAGAAGACAACGCAGCAGCTAGAGCGCCTTCTGCAAGAGCCAGGAATTGTCGGTGTCGAAGTGGATGTGGCGCATTTGCTTTCTGGTTCCCAATCGCAACGAGCTGAGCTGTTAGCAAAGATTACACAACGCATCCAAGACGTTCACTCGGCGCTGGAGACGCCTGTCGTTTATACCAGCCGAGAAGAACTCGTCTTTAAGGATGTTGAGACGCGGCTGGCATTTGGCTTAGCGGTTTCCGCGTTGTTAATGGATATTGTGCGAGGATTACCCACAGATATTGGATTTTTAATTAGTAAGGGAGGGATTACCTCAAATGATGTTTTAAGTACGGGTCTTGCTTTAAGGTCAGCACGCTTACTGGGTCAGATTATTCCTGGATGTTCGGTTGTCAGGACACCAGCCGATCATCCTCAGTTTCCCGATCTGCCCGTGGTACTCTTTCCAGGTAATGTCGGAGACGCTGAAGCCTTAGCCACAACCTACCGGAGGTTGAGCCGTGTGGAGGCGAAGTCAACCTCCTAGTCGATGAGTGATGGCTGTCACATTGAACGTGAGTTCCAGTCACGAGAGCTTCAGGATCGCGTCATACTGCAAACTGCTACGATTCACGAGCGATCGCGATTTGCCTCAATTCATATCTGAGATAGATGCCTGAGGATTGACTGGTGTTAATTCCTCAGGAACGAAATCTATGCAATTCTCCGATCGCGGCATTCGTTACCAAGTTAAAACTCCTGTTGCTCCCCCTAACAACACGAACGTATTGCCCAAACCCAGGTTCCTCAACTTATCTGCCGAGCAACTGCTGAATCTATACGCTCTCCAAGAACGCGATTTTTGTGGGGTGAACCTGAGCAAAGAAAACCTCAGCAGCGCCGATTTGAGGGGCGCAAACTTGAGCTGGGCAAAGCTTGAGAAAACTGCGTTCAACAAAGCAAACCTCGCAGGAGTGAATCTCTCGAGAGCAGATCTACGTCATGCCGATCTCAGAAGGGCAGACCTGGTTTGGGCAAATCTACGGGAGGCTAACTTACAAGGTGCAAACTTACGCGGAGCTGACTTGAGTGGAGCCGATCTCACGGGAGCAGATGTCACGGGAGCTGACTTTGGTGGAGCAATCTTACCTGACGGATCGCTTTTGTTAACCAGCGATCCATCAAGCTTGCTGAGTTTTTCCAGCGAGGAAGCCTACTTTTAACCGTTGTTATCCCCTTAGGTCTTAGGTCGATCGCCTTTGTTTGACATAATTTAAATCTGAGGCAAAGGTATCGTGCTGCCCGTCCTAACGGTAAACTATATATCCCTTCACCAATGCCCTGATTCTAAAGAACCTTCATCCGAGGCAAAAGTGAGAGTGAATTCTCGATCGGAACTTGCTCTTAGGGTACGATGTCGTTTAGTCTAGTCGGTTCTCCGACCTTAAAACCTGTCGTTGCATGACTTCTGATTCTGCCCAACACTCTCTAGTTTCAACGGTTTCCCCAAGCGACTCGGCAGTCGAGCGCCAGGAACAAGTCCGCTTGACCAGCGATGGAGAACGGCTCTTGTTAATCTTACCGCCAGCCGCAGAAACGCCAATTGCTGCCAGTTGGTCGGACCTATGGCAACAACTAAAGCTTCGCCTGAATGCTGGCGAAAGGTTTTGGCAAGCGAACGCAACTGTACACTTGATGGCTCAAGACCAGTTATTGGATGCCATGAAGCTACAGGAGATAGCTGATGCGCTCAGTGAAGTCCAATTACAGCTGAAGCAGGTTTATACGACGCGACGCCAGACAGCTGTTGCGGCGGCGGCCGCTGGTTATTCTGTAGAGCAACAATCGTCTCCCAGTTATTCGCTCAATCAAAACCCGGCAGAACCCATAAAGTTGCTGACAGAACCTTTATACTTGCAAGTAACAGTGCGTTCGGGTGTCGAAATTAGTCACCCCGGAACTATTGTTATATTAGGAGACTTAAATCCGGGCGGTACAGTAGTCGCAGAAGGAGATATCTTTGTCTGGGGGCGTCTACGTGGGGTTGCTCACGCCGGTGCTAGCGGCAATCGAAACTGTCGAATTATGGCACTACAAATGGAACCCACCCAGCTACGGATTGCTGATGCTGTAGCCAGAGCCCCGGAGACAGCACCGTCTCAGTTTTATCCCGAGGTGGCTTATGTAACACCGGAAGGAATTCGTATTGCTAGAGCCACTGATTTTGCTAAGACCCACTTATTGTTGAATTCATGAGTCGCATTATTGTCATCACCTCCGGTAAAGGAGGGGTGGGTAAAACTACTGTTACCTCTAACTTAGGCATGGCGCTCGCTCGATTGGGTCGCCAAGTCGCTCTGGTCGATGCGGATTTTGGGCTGAGAAACCTAGATTTGCTCCTTGGGCTAGAAAATCGGGTAGTTTATACAGCCATTGATGTGATCGCCGGTCAATGTCGATTAGAGCAAGCCTTGGTCAAAGACAAACGCCAAGAGGGACTGGTATTGCTACCGGCTGCTCAAAGCCGCATGAAGGAAGTCGTGAACCCGGCCCACATGAAAAAGCTACTGAGCATGTTGTCCGAGAAGTTCCATTACATCTTGGTTGATAGCCCAGCGGGAATTGAAACGGGGTTTCAAAATGCGATCGCAGCGGCTTCGGAAGCCTTAATTGTCACGACGCCAGAAATTGCTGCTGTGCGAGATGCCGACCGCGTTGTCGGTCTACTAGAAGCCCAAAGCGTCAAGCGCATCCACCTCATTGTCAACCGCCTGAAACCCGCAATGGTGCAAGCCGACCAGATGATGTCCGTTCAGGATGTCCAAGAAATTCTCGCGATCCCCTTAATCGGCGTTATCCCTGACGATGAGCGTGTCATCGTCTCCAGTAATCGAGGCGAACCGTTGGTGTTGGCAGAACAAATCTCCCTGCCTGGAATTGCCATAGGCAACATTGCTCGGCGCTTAGAAGGAGAGAAAGTTCCTTTCCTAGACTTAATGGCAGAACACGATAACATCATCAACCGTATCCGTCGCCGACTGTTCCGAAGTTAACGAAGGGCAACTTGCTTTGGGTCGTTTCTACCCTCCTCACTGGAGTCCTCGACACCCTCACTCTCCATCCTGCCTTACCCCTTACCGTGAATCCTCACCACTCCCAACAAGCCCATGATTACCGAACTTCTGGAACGACTTTTTCCCTGGACTGGGGCCAGTAGCAGTCGGGTGGAAGTCAAACGCCGCCTTCAACTTGTCATTGCCCATGACCGAGCCGACCTCACTCCTCAGATGGTCGAATCCATGCGTAATGAAATCCTAGAAGTCGTCTCTCGCTACGTTGAAATTGATAAACAAGGGATAGAGTTTGCCTTGGAGAGCAGCCAAGGCGCAACAGCGTTGATTGCCAATCTCCCCATTCGGCGGATTAAGGAAGAACCGCCAGTTCCTGCCCTAGAGGAAGCCGGTCAGGAGTCCACTGAGGATCGCGGATTAAATAATGTGGGATAGCCGTCTGGGCTATCCAGGTCAGGCAAGATGTCCAACCCATGGAGTTCCAGTAGTTATTTAATCCTCATTCCTTAACGAGCGATCGCGTTTGGGAGTTTGAGGCGAGTATTCCTGCTAACGAGTATCTAACTTCCCAGCGAAAAGTTTATAAAAAAATTCCTAAAAGCATAACAGCTTTATCGCGTTTCTTGAGCTAGTGAGGCCTAGCTTCAATACCAAAAGGCTTGATATACAAAAGCTTGGTGTATCTCAGTTACATGAAAACGCTAGATGTACATTTCTCCTAACAACTCTTCATACTTTCCATTTTTATCCTTTCCCAACAAAAAATTCTCGTGGCATTTGCCCTAAAAAAAAGAGCAGGGCAAGTACCAGAGTGAGAACAAGGGTTAGTTATCGCTCCCCTTTCAAAAAAATTTATTTACAAGAATTGACGAACACGAACAATTAACGCTCTAATTAGATTGAAGAACAATTGTCTCAAGCCACGAAACTCGCAATCAAGGTCGAGTTAGAATTTCCAGCAGTTTTCCCAACCGCATAATATCGGTCAATGACCGCGCTGCTGAACTCCGTCAAATTCCCTCATTCCATAAAGGTTAGTGACAGTAAAAATTAATCTTCAGACAGGAGAGCGGTATTTCTAAGCAAAAATCTACCTGTACAGCAACAGAGTAGCGAGTGTTCTTGAGATAAGGATTGGGTGCGAAATACAAAACACGGGTAAACCAAATACCCCCCTATCTGCAACATCTACCCTTAGAGCAGCGAGAAGTCCAATGACTAGCTCTTGGTTGAAACACTACTCCACTCAACTGATTGGAACAGCATTCATCCTCTTAGGAGCCATATCGGCTCCCTCCTCAGCTACCACTCTCACTGGATTCCGAACCGAAGGAGACATGATGAGTGGGATGAAAGTAACTGCCTCATTCTTGGATGGCAGTTCTCAGACTAACATTTGGGGCCCTACGGACGATCGCTCTGGAGGAGCGTTTGGTACAGGTTGGTCTCTAACCGAATCACGCGATAGCTACAGTGCCCCCTGGATTTTGACTAATTCGAGTCAAGGCATTACCTCCTTGGTCATTCAGGCAATTCCTGGCAACACGGTTTTTGATACTTATCCTTTTTTGACCGGACCATTGCAAACGGATGGTTCTGCTGAAGGTTGGACTTTTGAACCCAAATCAGGGCAAAGTCCGAGTTCCTTTGCCTACTCTGATGAGATTGATATTTCACAGGGCGACTTATTTGGCACGCTGTCGCTGTATTGGGACACTGGATTTACTGGGCAATTAGTTTTCCGCGCTGATACCGATAGTGGCAGCAGCAACGACCCCGTGAAACCCAAAAATCCCGTGGCTGAAAATTCCCCGCCCACGGTCGATTTCTCCCTACCCACAATCTACGAGGGGCAGTCAGCCGCTACGGCGTTGTATGCCACTGACCCCGGTGAGGATACAATTACATTTTTCCTTAATGGTGTCAATCAGGGAACGGATTTCAATCGCTCTGGCATTCGGACAAAGAGCACCAATCTAGGGTACTTTCCCGATAATGGCACCTTTACTTATACAGCACAAGCAAGAGACGAGGATGGCAACTATAGTACTCCTGTTACTAACAACTTAACGGTCTTAAACGTTCCTCCCAGCGTTACGAACCTGAATATCCCCACTATTTACGAAGGTCGCTCCGCTTCAGCCTATATCTCTGCCACCGATCCAGGCGCAGATGCAATCTCATTTTTCCTCAATAACAATTATGTTGGCACTGATGCTAGCACCTCAGGCACCCGTGCAATAGACGCCAACTTAGGTTACTTTGCCGATAATGGTTACATTCCCTATACAGGTTATGCCGTAGACAAAGATGGTGGAGTGAGTGCTCCTGTCAATAGCGGTCTGACGGTCTTAAACGTCCGTCCTCGACTCACCCGCTTTAACCTCTCCAGTAACACGATTTACCAAGGCCAATCTGTATCTGCATGGCTATCGGCTAGAGATCCGGGAGCGGATGGGGAGACGTTTTTTATTAACGGCAATAACGTTGGGACTAATCCTAAGACTTCAGGAAATCGTTGGATATATACGAATTTAGGTACGTTTACAGACGTAGGCACCTATGATT
The DNA here is from genome assembly GCA_036703075.1 of Chroococcales cyanobacterium. Classification (GTDB taxonomy): domain Bacteria; phylum Cyanobacteriota; class Cyanobacteriia; order Cyanobacteriales; family Coleofasciculaceae; genus DATNPC01. Next base: position 13,447 of record DATNPT010000304.1, on the reverse strand, counting down.
TGACAGCAATTTCAAGGGATAAAGATCGCGCTTTTAGTAATCGAAGAACTACAACGCTGACGGTGTTAAATACGCCTCCAACCATCACCAGCCTAACTGGAGATTTGACGGTTAATTCAGGCAAAACTTTTGATTTTACTGCCGTTGCAACCGATCCGGGAGTTAACGACACCCTGACTTATGCTTGGGACATGAATAATGATGGCGTCTACAACGATTTCACCGGCGCGAATGGAGAGTGGTCTTTTGGTGATGAAGGCACCTATGTTATTGGCGTTGAAGTCACTGATAGCAATGGGGGTCACACCTATAGTCAATTTACAGTTAAAACCGTTGCGGAGCAGACTGTTCCCGCCACAGCAGTACCAGAACCAAGTTCAGAGCTAGGACTTCTGGCATTGAGTGCTTTTGGTATGGGGAGCGTATTGAAGCGTCGTCAAAAATCATAGGCTTAACGAATCAACCCAATCGATCGCGTTCTCCAGCGAGCGCTCGATTGGGATAGGCGAGAAAGTCACGCATTGAGAGAGATTGGGCATCCTTTCAGTGGTAATCTGGAAATGGCATTGCTAAATGTTAAGACTGTTTTCCGCAATCTGAAAGATAGCTTCAAAAACTTAGGCACAGCATGGTCACCACCACAGAAAAGGCGAATATTGGCGTTATTACCCAAATCATCGGCCCGGTCGTCGATGTTGAATTTGCTAGCGGCAAGATGCCGCAAATTTACAATGCCCTGAAAATTCAAGGCAAGAATGAAGCTGGACAAGATGTCTCCGTCACCTGCGAAGTGCAGCAGCTTTTGGGAGACAACCAAGTACGAGCCGTTGCCATGAGTACTACGGATGGACTGGTGCGCGGCATGGACGTGGTGGACACGGGTGCCCCGATTAGCGTACCAGTCGGTAAGCCTACCCTGGGTCGGATTTTCAACGTACTGGGCGAACCAGTAGACAACAGAGGCCCTGTTGATACCCAGGAAACCTTCCCCATTCACCGCGCTGCTCCTAAATTTACTGAACTGGAAACCAAACCCTCTGTGTTTGAAACCGGGATTAAAGTGATCGACCTGCTGACTCCCTATCGGCGTGGTGGCAAAATCGGTCTATTCGGCGGCGCAGGTGTTGGTAAGACTGTAATCATGATGGAGCTGATCAACAACATTGCGACCAAGCATGGTGGCGTGTCTGTGTTCGGCGGCGTGGGAGAGCGTACCCGCGAGGGCAATGACCTCTACAACGAAATGATCGAGTCAGGGGTTATTAATAAAGAGAATCTGAATGAATCTAAGATCGCGCTGGTCTACGGTCAGATGAACGAGCCACCCGGAGCTAGAATGCGCGTGGGATTGGCTGCTCTGACCATGGCTGAGTACTTCCGGGATGTGAACAAGCAGGACGTACTGCTGTTCATCGACAACATCTTCCGGTTCGTACAAGCGGGTTCTGAAGTATCGGCACTACTAGGTCGGATGCCTTCGGCGGTGGGATATCAGCCGACGTTGGGTACCGATATGGGGGATTTGCAAGAGCGCATTACCTCAACTAAAGAAGGTTCGATTACCTCAATTCAAGCCGTTTACGTACCAGCAGACGACTTGACCGACCCCGCTCCGGCAACCACCTTTGCTCACTTGGATGGAACGACGGTGTTGTCTCGTGGTTTGGCCGCTAAAGGGATTTACCCCGCAGTAGACCCCCTGGATTCGACTTCAACCATGCTGCAACCCAGTGTTGTGGGCGACGAACACTACGGCACGGCTCGTGCGGTTCAGGCAACACTTCAGCGCTACAAAGAACTCCAAGACATTATCGCAATTTTGGGCTTGGATGAATTGTCTGAAGATGACCGGCTCACCGTGGCTCGTGCCCGTAAGTTGGAGCGCTTCTTGTCACAGCCTTTCTTCGTGGCAGAAGTGTTCACGGGTTCTCCCGGCAAGTATGTAACGCTGGCAGAAACAATCAACGGCTTTAAGAAGATTCTCTCTGGAGAGCTGGATGAACTGCCCGAGCAAGCGTTCTACATGGTTGGCAGCATTGACGAGGCAGTTGCCAAAGCCGAAAAAATCAAAGCAGGTAAATAGTCTTTAAGTGGGGTGGGTTATACCTACCCCGCGCTAACAACGGTAAACTAACAACTAACAACTAGCCGATGACCTTAACTGTTCGTGTAATTGCTCCCGACAAAACCGTCTGGGATTCTGAGGCTGAGGAAGTTATCCTACCCAGCACTACTGGTCAACTCGGTATCTTAACCGGTCATGCTCCCTTATTATCAGCTTTGGACGTTGGCGTGATGCGAGTCCGTCCTGGCAAACAGTGGGTAGCGATCGCGTTAATGGGTGGATTTGCCGAAGTCGAAAATAATGAAGTGACGATTTTGGTTAACGGTGCCGAGCGCGGTGACAAGATCGACAAAGAAGCAGCGCGGGAGGCATTTAGCCAAGCTCAAACTCGTCTCGACCAAGTCCAAAACAGCGAAAATCGCCAGGAGAAAATCCAGGCGACTCAAGCGTTGAAACGAGCACGCGCTCGCTTTCAAGCTGCTGGTGGAATGGTTTGAAACATCAAAATAAAAAGGCAAAAGAAAAGAGAAAATTTTTTCTTTTGCCTTCTCCCGCTCTGGGGAGAGCAGAAAAATTAACTTGGCAGCTTGGACTTAACTTAAGCACTACCAGTAAAAGTGACTTCAGGAAATTTAGCCTGAGCTTCAGACATCGGACGCCGTCTGCCCTCTTCTTGCCAGTAGTTAATCACTTCAGTGGCTTGGTTCAGTAGCTCGACGCGATCGGATTCAGAAATCCAGTGCTTTGCTTCCAATTCATTTTTTAGCTGTTCCCAGGCATCATTCCGGGGCCAGAAAAAGTAAGAGGTCAGGGGGCTAGTGCCTTTGCCAACAACCTGATCGACGGCTAGAGCTACATTCTCCTCTAACCAAAGAACTTTTAAAAGAAACTTCGACAATTAAACCTCCAGAAAATCCCAGGCTCACTTCAATTACGGTGCAACTATTAATTCTACTGCACGGCTTTGATTAGTGACTAAAATGTAGCCTAGATAACTCGCTAAGAATTGGAAACAGTCAGCCGTTTTGAGAGGGTTAATGTGACAAATCTAACATCAAAGACACTTACTCCCAACCCAACAGCCATTGTTATTTATGACATTGATGGTGTTGTGCGTGATGTTAGTGGATCGTATCGACGAGCCATTGCTGATACAGTAGAGCATTTTACAGGTGGTGGTTATCGACCCTCCTCGGTAGACATTGACCAGCTCAAATCAGAAGGCATCTGGAACAATGATTGGGAGGCGTCGCAAGAGTTAATTTACCGATACTTTGAGGCTCAAGGTCAGACGCGATCGCAAATTGCTCTCGATTACAGCACCCTCGTGGACTTCTTCCAGTCTCGCTATCGAGGCACAGACCCAGAGCATTGGAATGGATATATCTGCACAGAACCGCTACTGTTACAGCGGAGCTATCTTGAAACTCTGACCGCCGCAGGAATTCTTTGGGGCTTTTTCAGTGGTGCCACGCGAGGTTCTGCAACCTACGTCCTGGAAAAACGCCTCGGTCTTCAGTCACCCGTGCTGATTTCCATGGAGGATGCGCCAGGAAAACCCGACCCGACGGGTTTATTAGCAACCGTGAAACAGCTAGAGCAACGAGATGGGGTTGAGGTTGAGCTACCAGTTATCTACGTTGGCGACACGGTTGCTGATATGTATACGGTTTTGAAAGCTAGAACTCTTTACCCCGGACGCTTTTGGCTCGGTGTTGGCGTTCTACCTCCTCATGTCCAGGAAACATCAGAGCGCCGTACTGCTTACGAACAGACGCTCAAAGACGCTGGCGCTAATGTCGTTTTTAGTAATGTTCAGCATTTGACCTTTGAGCCAATTGTGCAATTAGTCAATTCATAATCCTCGCTAGAACACACTTTCTCGCTTAGCTTGAATATTTTTCATGTGCTTCTTCACCGTATTCAGGGAAATGTGCAGCTCAGCAGCAATCTCCTTGAGAGAGTGGTTGGTACGACGCAGTAACCACACATCTGCCTCGCGGGGAGTTAAGCCATATTTATCAGCTTCAGCGATCGCGAGATTTCGAGTGGATTGATATCGATCTTCTAGAATTACTAGGAGATAAGGACGAGCCGTTGCACTCAACTTCAGCGATCGCACTCGAATTCTTAACGGCGTTGACCGATTGCTCGCGAGTTCAGTCTCCAAAATTCCTGCTCGCTCGAGAGGTAAATTGCTGCTCTCTATTAACATTCGACAGGCACGCCAGATCTGTTCGGGTACTGCATTAGGCTGTTGTCCAGTCTGTATGATGCGATCGCAAATTTGACGAGCTTGAGGATTGGCTTGAACCCAGTCTCCCTGTTCGGTTAACACCAAAATACCATCAAAAAAGCTTTCAATGACTCTTTGTAGGAGGACACTCTCTAAAGAGTTTGATAGAGGATTAGGTCTTTGTAAAGTAGTAGAACAAATGTGTATGCTAGGGCTTTGAGTAAGCATCATTATCCTGATTTTCAATTTTGGATTGGTTAGCTCAATCGAGTAGCTATGTTAAGCGGGGTGAGCAACTGGTAGTTGTTTTCCTGCACCTCTACATACAGTTAGAAACAATAGAAATCGTCGGACAGCCTTGATGTGACGTTTAGTTGCATTGGAAGTTAAGGATCGTGACGATTCTGCGTTCTACTTCTTTCTCGTTGTCCGTCAGTCAGTTTTATGCAAGCTTTAGACAATAAGTTCTAAAGAAACAATAAAATAATTAAATGCTCAACTAACCAATGAGCATTAAACAGTTGCCAAATTACTGGAAACCTTTGTTGCAAGAGTTATATCAGGTCAGCGGTTGAGCTGTCGAAACAAGAAGAAGTAGCAGTCGCTCTCAACCAACCCTTGGAACGTATTGCGGTCGAGATGGTTTTTAGGGGTTTATATCATCTTGCTCAAGCTGTGCTTACAGATTATGCTCGCCAGCTGATTACTTATTTTGTTGCACACCATCAGCGATTGGGCTTAGCTAAGGCTATTCGCAAGCGGCATCCTTGAAAATGCCTCTCGATCCCTACACATCTGGTCTTTGGCATACTTAAGTTGACACCGATGCCACTACATCCGCTCCAAAAAATCCAACAAAATCTGTTGATGAGGACGCCCTAGAGGGCGCACTGGAGCCGCCTTTTGGGAATAGCAACTACCCGCTCTAAACTGCTCGGAGGTCAAAAGACCCATATCCCATCCTTCGTTTAGCACCAGTTGATTCAGTTCTACCGTTAAGGGAGCGTGAAAAACATGGCGAAGCACTTGGGGATCGGAGTAACAGCCAAACTTAAATACTACTGGTGGAGCATAGCCAATTTCTTCAAGTAGTTCTCGCTTGACGGCTGCTTCTGGTGTCTCGCCGGGATCGATATGACCGCCAAAGAAACCCCAACAACCGGGATGAATAATACCAGGAATGTTATCCCGTAGCTGCATGAGAAATCGATCTGAGGTATGAAGAATCGCGATCGCCACTTCAACCGGCTTACCATTCATCGGTTGGGACTCCCTTGAGAAGATACAGGTTGAGACAGTTGTCCTGCCTTACGTCCGATCTGCTTTTGCTCCAGAACATAGACTTCACCTAAATCTTGTCCGCCAATCGGAATACTTTGATACTGCAACTGGCCTTCAACGGTCAGTTCATCACCCACATTAGGAAGGTTTTGGTCAGCGATGACCCAAATTGCGCCGCTCCCATCCTGGAGTCTATAAGCTCCGTTGGTGAGAAAGGGTGCTCGATTCGTCACCTGACCTTGGATATGAACTCTAGCATCAGTTTTTTGCCGTCGTTGAATATCACCGATTTTCGTGACACTTCCGCCCAGTGAACCCAAGCTACAGCTAGCTAGACCTCCTCCAACCAGCAAACAGCAAATTGGTAAAAGGTAAAGCTTTTTCGACATTTGCCATTCCCTAATCGCGGGACGGAAAATATGACGTAGAATGGGTCGCACTTGCGATCTAATTCTGATGTCGTTTCCTGGGTCAATCAATTCTCCCAGCATGGCTTTAGTTTCTTGGCAGTGGTTCATGCTTCATCCTCTATGCTTATCTTCATAGTTTTTTGGTCAATCGTTTTTTAGCGATGAGCAAAATCTGCGAAACTGTTATGGTCTAGGGTCTAGCGACTTGTAAGTAATAAGCTACAGACACAGCATTTAAGTAAACGCTCCTACAACTGCAATGGACTCAACCTACGCCTACTTACTAGATGGTAAAGCTCTCGCTCAACGAATTCAGACCCAGCTGAAAGAACAAATCGCTCATCTGCTTCCCCTCTATGGACGCCCTCCAGGATTGGCTGTCTTGATGGTGGGAGATAACCCAGCCAGTATTGCGTATGTAAGCGGGAAAGAGCGGGCATGTGCCAAGGTTGGGATTGCGTCTTTTGGTCGTCATTTCCCAGCTGATACCTCCCAAGCAGAGCTAGAAAACACTATTCAAGCTCTCAATGAAGATGAGCGAGTCGATGGAATTTTGGTTCAACTCCCCTTACCCGGACACTTGAATTCTGTTTCCTTACTTCACCAAATTCATCCGGATAAAGATGTCGATGGGCTGCATCCACTTAATCTAGGGCGTCTAGTCCGAGGAGAAGCTGGTTTGCAAAGTTGTACGCCAGCCGGGGTGATGCGTCTGCTGCGAGAATACCAAATTGACCTCAAAGGCAAACAGGCTATTGTTGTCGGACGCAGTACTTTGGTGGGTAAACCTCTATCGCTGATGCTCTTGGACGCGGACGCAACAGTGACCATTGCTCATTCGCGATCGCAAAATCTCGGCGAACTCACCCGCAGTGCTGACATTTTGATTGCAGCAGTCGGACGCCCCGGTTTGATTACCGCGAATATGGTCAAGCCCAAAGCCGTTGTGATTGATGTAGGTACGACTCGCATCACGGATGAGAGTGGTAAGGCGCGTTTAACCGGCGATGTTCAATTCGATTCGGTGCGGGAAGTCGCACAATACATCACGCCTGTACCGGGTGGGGTGGGCCCGATGACGGTCACGATGCTATTACAGAACACTGTACTCAGCTATACGAGAACTCATACTTGACACTCCAACAGCTTAAGCGCGTGGGACAGAAGGCGTTTCTATAAAGACCACAACGCTCGTAGAATTGTTAGGGCAGTCACAAAATTATCGAAGGACCTAAGGCATGGTAGCAACGGATGGGCGAACTGCCCCCAGAGAAGAATCCCCAACTTTTGACTTATCAACGTATTTAAAGCAGCGTGCTGTTCAAGTGGAGGCTGCTCTAGATCGTTCCCTGCCACTGATTTATCCGGAAAAGATTTACGAATCAATGCGCTATTCTCTCCTCGCTGGGGGTAAGCGCTTACGTCCAATTCTTTGCCTCGCCACCTGCGAACTCACTGGCGGCACCATTGAGATGGCAATGCCAACAGCCTGTGCCCTGGAAATGATTCACACGATGTCATTGATTCATGACGACCTCCCGGCCATGGATAATGATGACTACCGCCGGGGCAAGCTGACTAACCATAAGATTTATGGTGAAGACATTGCTATCCTGGCTGGAGATGGCTTACTGGCTTATGCCTTTGAGCATGTCGCCACTCAAACTCAGAACGTACCCGCTCATCGCGTGTTGCAAGTGATTGCCCGTTTAGGTCGAGCCGTAGGAGCATCAGGGTTAGTTGGGGGTCAAGTCGTCGATCTCGAATCAGAGGGACTGTCGGATATTCAGGAGGAGACTCTCACGTTTATCCACACCCATAAAACGGGTGCATTGCTAGAAGCCTGCGTGGTGAGTGGCGGAATTCTGGCCGGGGCAACGGAGGAGGAGATCGAGCGGTTGACTCGCTATGCCCAGAATATTGGCTTAGCCTTTCAAATTATTGATGACATTCTGGATATTACGGCTACGCAGGAAGAACTGGGAAAAACCGCTGGAAAAGACCTAGCGGCGCAGAAGGCAACGTATCCTAGCCTATGGGGACTGGAAGCATCAAAAGCCAAAGCCCAAGAGCTAGTGGAAGCAGCCAAAGCCCAGCTGGACTCCTATGGCGAGAAAGGTCTGCCGCTGGTTGCGATCGCTGATTTTATTACAACGCGTACTCACTAAGCAAAGTTTCAACTGTAACCGATGACGTTTAAAAACGATCCGACTCTCAGATGGCAAACAAGATAGCTCGCTTAGTGTTTGTTCCATTGTTAATACTCAATCTTCAATCTTTCTTATCAATTACTAATCCCGATCTTTCCAATCTCACGTAAAACTCTATGCAGGACTTCGGCGACATCCTCAACAATCAGGTGCTGCTGGTTGCGATAATTGCTTGTTTAGTGGCTCAGCTTTCCAAGCTTCTGGTCGAGCTGACGAAAAATCGCAAATTTAATCTTCGCGCCCTCGTGACTACGGGCGGTATGCCTAGCGCTCACTCAGCATTTGTCGCTGCCCTAGCAGCGGGTGTAGGACAAACGGAAGGATGGTCATCTCCTGAATTTGCGATCGCCACAATTTTTGCTGTGATTGTCATGTACGATGCCGCCGGTGTCCGCCAAGCTGCTGGTAAACAAGCTCGTATTCTCAACCAAATTATTGATGAGTTATTTAGCGAGGGGAAAGAGTTTAATGAGGATCGCCTAAAGGAGTTACTCGGTCATACACCGTTTCAGGTGATTGTCGGGCTGTTTCTTGGAATTGCTATCTCCTGTTTAGCGGCTCCTGCTTATTAACGAGTATTCATAAGTGAGTACCCCCGCCTCAAAACGGGGGTGCTGCATTGGGTAAATGGGTAAAGAGGAACTCAAAAAGGGTAGTGGCTTTGACCCATCTTGACCAAGATTTAGAGTGCGTGAGAGTCGAGAATCAGCCTAGCATAAGGCGATCAGCCTTGAACGTTGGAAAATACGAGCGGCTGTAACGGTGACGCGCTATGCGCGATCGTTCAACTCGCTGAGCGCATTAATCCAGAGAGGTTCGATCGGACTGCGGTGAAGGAAGAGCGAGCAACGATTGGGTCAGAATTAGTAGTGACAGCGTTTGCTTGAGCAATTGCAGCTGGAGTCAGATTCTGAGGCTTTTTCAAATCACCCAAAATCTCAACGACCAATGCTTGCTGTTTTGGAGTGAGCTTCTCAAGCCAGCGTTGCACCCATTCTTCTTGCATAATGTTATTGGAATCGGTGAGCATGTTGGTCTGCGATGAGTGTTCTGCTACCTTTCAGTTTATAAAAAAAATCTAAAATTGTTGTGACTCGTAGCACATTGTTGCTTTTGTTTAAGTACGTGGAGGACTAAGCGATCGCTTATGGCAGAAGGCTTCAGGGCAGAAGGTTGATTACTAGTACGCGATCGTTTGGGTCGTTAAATCCGTCCTAACCTTTATAGCGACAGCTATATCGCTTAAAAACTCACCGAGGGTTTGAGCAGCGTAACTCGGCGGCTATCCACCACCATGCTCCAAAAACCGCGATCGCTTAATTGCCGCAACGTTGAATTTGCCTTTCTCTGGCTGGTGGTGTGAATCGCTAGTAAGTAGGGACGTTGACCGTAGGAAACCAAGCCCACATCACGACCTAGAAGTTGCCGGACTTGAGCGGCGACTTCTGGCTGGTTAAAGTAATCGACCAATACGGCATACCCCTCACCTAAAGCCTGAGGATTGTAGGCGAAGGCGTTGCTAGACTGATTTGCTGAGGTCGGTCGCACAACAAAAGCAGATAGTCCTACAATCTCCTGGACATAACGACCCCAAGCTTCGGCATCTTCTACGCGTCTGAAGCCTGCGATGCGCGTCACTGTATCGTCTAAATACTGACAAAATGTATAGGGGGTATCCGCAGGTAAGGTTCGTTGAATTTGCTTTTGGCTTTCAGGCGTTCGGCTGAGGATGAACAAAAGATACTCATCCGATTGAGGTGGCTGACACGGTGAGACTGTGGATTGCGCCCAACCAATGTCAGCGATACTAACTAAGCTACTCAGTTCTAACAGAACCGAACCCAGTAGGGGGAAGATGGCTTTTTTCACTCTTTACTCCTCACAATTAGCCAAGGAGTGCTGAGTATATCGTCCTGAGTCCTCAGTGTGAAGGGAGAATGCCAAGTTTTACGATTTCTTGACTTTGCACTCTATTCGGGACTCAGGATTGAAGGATTGGCTTATGAAACTGATGCCAGAGAGGCTATGGGATCGGGAATGGTAGCTGAGGGAGCCTGAAATTCACCTGTGTTGACGAATTCCAAGCGCAGTTTTAACCAAGTAATGAACTGAGAGTTTGTAGAGACGATCGCGGCTGACGGTTGCGGGCATTCTTGCTTGACTTTCGCCATTTCGGGTGCTTCGAGGAAGGCAGGTTGCTTGACTAACCAAAAGTCAATTTCTTTTTCCTGCTCGTGGTAGTGCCGAGTGCGTTCCTTCAAGACTTCTTCAAGGGGTTCTTCTTCCAACAGAAAGCGTTGACTGGCCAGAACGTAGTAGTAAGTTTGCATCTGAAAAAGTTATTAGTTGTTTGCCATCACCGATCGCTAATCACTAGCAATCAGTGACTCATCATAACTCTCCTCGCATCGCTTGTTTCATTTCTCTGACAGCCCGTTCCAGTCCGACCAGCGCTGCCCGCGAGATAATACTATGACCAATATTGAGTTCTTCCATCCCTTGCAAGCAAGCCACGGGGTAAACATTCCAGTAAGTAAGTCCATGACCGGCGTTGACTCGTAGACCTACCGCGATGGCTTGTTGGCATCCTTGGGCTAGCACGGATAGTTCTTTCTCCCGGCTTGCCTCATCTGATGCCTCAGCATAACGACCCGTGTGCAACTCAATAAATTTCGCTTTAATTTGAGCCGCTGCCTCGATTTGGGCTGGGTCGGCATCAATAAATAAACTAACGGGAATACCCGCATCCTGCAATTTAGCGACAATCTCGCTCATGCGCGGAATTTGACCGGCAACGTCCAAGCCCCCTTCCGTTGTTACTTCTTCGCGTTTTTCAGGAACGAGAGTAACATAATCGGGTTTGACTTCAAGTGCGATCGCTACCATTTCATCAGTAGCTGCCATTTCCAGATTCAAGTGAGTTCGCACCGTTTGCCGCAGCAAGCGCACATCTCGGTCTTGAATATGACGCCGATCTTCGCGTAAATGAGCTGTAATTCCATCAGCGCCAGCCAGTTCTGCCAACACAGCGGCTGCAACCGGGTCAGGTTCTACTGTTCGCCGTGCTTGCCGAATCGTGGCGATGTGATCGATATTGACGCCAAGTGTTAGCACTTGCGTTCTTCTCCTGAACTCTCGTCGTAACTCTACAGCCCTTTATCTTACCGGAAACCTACCGTAAGTCTAAACACACCTTGCTTAGGTCAGCTGGCTTCAGGGGTTGTTTGTGACATCAGTCGATGCCCGCAGTTATTAAGGTTTATCCCAAGTCAATTCAAGGGCTTCTCCTATCGCTTTGGAATTGCCAAACGGTCAGAACTGTAGGTACTAGACAGAATAAGCGGCAAAGTTTATCCCCTTAAAGCACAGGCTGAGACGCTTCTGGATTTTGAGACGTTGGCTCGTGTTGAACCGAGTGGAAAAAGCTCACTGTTGCCCAAGAACCGATGCCAACCAAGAGCATCATGCTGACTATACCGGCTACCACCCAAAGACTATTTTCTTCATTACCTTTCCGCTTCTGAATAATTTGAGCTTCTAGCGGTTTAACATCTTCATCTTTGAGGTTTAACAGCTCCTGGAGACGTTTTAGCCCATTGCGAGTTTCACTCTTGAGAAATGGTTCGCGCCGAATTGCTTCAACAAAAGCTCGTCGATATTCCTGCAACCTTTTATTGTATTCCCGGTAAGGAGTTAGGACTTCCGTCTTGATCGCAAAAGCTTCTTCTGGAAGTAACCCCAGCTTAACTCGCAACACTTCTAGGATTTTCTGATCGAGAGCTGAAATCTCACCATTGTTAGCGCGAGCAATATCCTCCAGTTCTCTACGATACTTGAATTGAGCGTTGTCAGGCTCTTTGACCACCCGATTTTCAACAAACACGTCAGGCTCATAATCGGGAAAGTTTAAGAGTTGTTCGAGAGAGGGGTTAGAAGTCATGGCTGTCTGTAGAAAAATAGTTGAAATTGTTGACAATAGACCAATCGCTATAACGACGATCTTCTAGGCTTTTGAATGAAATAGTTATTGATGATTCCAGCCTTGAGAGCTGAAGTGAGCTTAGTGACAGGTAGTTTTTCGTTCCTACTCCGAGCTGAGGTGCGGTGCGTTCCTTTTTACTTCTGCTTCGCTCCTTAAATATCCGGATAGAAGAACTCTGCTCTGTAATTATTTTTTATACCTGTTGGAGCTATTAACCCAGTAGTGTGGGTGAATTAACTAGGGAAAGCGCTCCAGACAGTAGTACTTCTAGAGATTTTCGGAAGACCGAAAAATTCAGTGAGCTGATACTCGCTGAAATTGATAGGGAAACAGAGCTTTAATACATGGTCACTATCCTGGAAGTTGGGGTGAGGGGTCAGACCCCCCACTAATTGGAATAGACTAGCATATGTAATTCCAGATATTTACTACCAGTGCGGAATTTTAATAATTGCTTTTCCTAAGCCCACGCTCAGGAGCCTTTTTATCTATTGTTGTAAAGATTTTTGAAGTTACTCGTCTCACTCTCCGGCTTAGGACTCCCGGACTATAATTGCTGAAGCAATGCTCTAGTCCCTCTGCGTCTTTCGCTACAGAAATCTGTGCTAATCGGGGTACTTGATAAGCATAAATGCTTAATATCACATGGCTTTTTGATGCTGTGTTAACATAGTGGACGAGAATAAATTCGGTGTAGTGTTTGTTTCTAGTATTGATTGGCTTTCTGCTTTTGGTATTGGCAGGCTTCTCTCCGAAATCTATCTCTCCTCTACACCCCTCTGATTTTGGAGACGATCTATGTCAATTTATGTAGGTAATCTTTCTTACGATGTCACTCAAGAAGACATCAGCGCTGTTTTTGCAGAATATGGCTCTGTAAAGCGGGTTCAGCTACCCACAGACCGTGAGACAGGTCGCTTACGTGGCTTTGCTTTTGTAGAAATGGGGACAGAAGCTGAAGAAACAGCAGCAATTGAGGCGCTTGATGGTGCTGAATGGATGGGTCGTGACATGAAAGTTAACAAAGCAAAACCTCGTGAAGACAGAGGTTCGTCTGGTGGTGGTGGTGGCAACCGCAGAAACAACAATTTCTCTCGCCGCTACTAAGTATTAAGCTTAAACTCAGCGAAAGAGGCTCAGGCAGTACTGCCTGAGCCTTTTTTCATGTGTTGGCAGTCTTTCAAGCATAAATCTGAGCACAAATGCTGACGCTCGTTCCTCGCTAACGCTGGCCTATCGCTACCGCCCCTACATCTGAAATTT
>DATNPT010000386.1:0-6756 GCA_036703075.1 Chroococcales cyanobacterium | reverse complement strand
TTTGGTAAAGGCTTAATTCAGTCTTTGTTCGATCTAGCAGATGGCTCCGGTTTAGCGGTTACCGTTGCCAAGTACGAAACGCCCAGCCATCGGGATATCCATAAGCAGGGCATCAAACCTGACTTAGAGGTGTCGCTAGATCCAATTACACTGAATGAAGTTGGAACGATAGCGGATAAGCAGTATCAAGCCGCCCTGAAGTTAATCGCCGATCGCTCAGTCGTCGCTGAAGCGATCGCTAATTAGTCAAGACACCGGCTTCAATCGTTGTTATGTAGGTTTCCTGGCGGAACGGTTTGAAGCCTCGCTTAATGTAGTTCGGCAAGGCTGCCGAGTGGTCTAGGGTGCAGGTATGCACCCAAAGACGATTCGCCCCTAGTTGCCAGCCTTGCTCAATGGCCAGTGTGAGTAAATGCTTGCCAAAACCCCGTCCCTGAAATTCCTCTAGGAGTCCGAAGTAGACAATTTCTACACTTTCATCATCGTGTTGCCGCAGTTCAAAGTAACCAGCGGGGGAACCTCTATAGGAGAGCAGCCATAAGGAAACACTGGATTGGCGCAAATAGTGGCGGACTTGCTCGTCTGTCCAGTTGAGACGATCGACCCAGTGGTACTGACGCCCAACTTCTCGGTACAGATAGCGAAAGAAAGATACAGGACATTCTAAGACCTGCTCGATACGCAGACCATCGTCTTCCACTTGGGCCCGAATCAGTTCGTTCCTGTTGGTCAATTGCAGGTATGTACGCTGAACTTCAATGCTTGCCATCGCTACAATACAGGCTGTGAGTGCTGCAATTGAGCTAAATCCAGCTGAGCTAACCGCTGGTGGGCGCGATCGATCGCACCTTTGCCCCGTAGCGCACCTGTATTCGCACCAGGGCAAATGTAGCTTAATGTTTCTGGCGTAAAGCGATCGCGCAATCTCTGAATGCTTTGAAGCTGACGCGGCCAGTGAAACGTTTTCGAGGTTCTCAAGGGGGCGGGTTCTCCTTGTCGATCCGGTAGCAGGTGACGTCCGCAAAAGAGAACGCCACCCTCAGCCGGGTAATACAGACAAGAGGAACCAGGAGAGTGGCCGGGCGTCCAGATAGCACAGCAACCAGATGCGATCGCCAGCTCATGTTGAAATGGCATGACATCCACCTCTGGCAGCAGATAAGCTTCTTGTTCTTGAATCAAGATTTTACAGCCAAAAGCCTCTTGAATTTCCCGTGCCTTACCCATACCACCTCGATGAGTAATTAAGAGAAACGACACTCCGCCTTGCTCTCGTAAAAATTGCTCGTTGGTGTCATTCCAGGCAGGACAATCGATCAAGAGCTTGAACGCATTTCCTACAATAAAATAAGCCGTGCCTCCCAACGTATCTCGATTGGGTGGAAATGCGAAAATGGTATTTAGGACAGGGCGCGGTTGCTTGAGAGCAGCAGGTTGCCGGTTAGACGGTGAGTTTTGAGGAGGATAGAAATTGCTCTTTTGTGGAGAATCGGGTTGCACAATGGTTGTATCCCTGTAGTAGCAGACGTACTAAACGTTCAATTTTGGATAAAAAATGGACTAATTTTTTTACCCACATCGTTACTCGGACTCATCTTTTAGCCACTCTATTCGTCATCCTTGCCTCCAAAATTGTCTGACCTTCGTCAAGCTTGCTCCTTTACACCAATTGCGGTCTATACATCATGGAACTCTGGTTGCTCCTCATTCTACTGGGTCTTATCACCTACTTTGTTATTAAGCGCAGCGTAACCAGCATTACTCAGACACCCGTCTGGTTATTGTGGCTGGTGATGATGGCACCAGCGCTGATTTGGAGTGGCTGGATGTTGCTCAACAGTGAGGACAAACAAATGCCGCCTGCTCTTATCGTCGGTCCATTTGTGCTTTGCCCGCTGTTGTACTGGTGGCTAATTCAGTGGGGGCGTAGCTCGGCTAAACCGCCTGAGCCGAACTTAACGGGGGAAACTCCTCCAACAGAGGCACAACCCGTCCTTCCATCGACTAAGAATGAGCCAAAAATACGTCCGATTAGCCAACAGGAAGAAGCCGAACTCCGAAATTGCTTCCCTTGGGGAGTCTACTACCTTCAGGATGTAGAGTACCGACCTCAAGCGGTTTTGTGTCGCGGCAAGTTACGTACCAACCCAGAAGCTGCCTACCAGACTGTTCGCAACAACATTGAGGCAGAATTTGGCGATCGCTTTTTTGTCGTCTTTCAAGAAGGCATCAGCGGCAAACCCTTCTTTGCACTGGTTCCCAATCCTCAATCTCAGCAAAAAGAGTCAAAGCCGACAATGGGCCCCGATACGCGACCGCTACTCGCCTTGGGGCTACTGTTGATTACCTTATTTACCACCACGGGAATTGGAGCGGAAATTGCTGGGGTGTCTGCCGAACAAGTGCAATCCAACCCAGCCGTTTTACTCCGAGGACTGCCCTATGCCTTAGCCCTGATGGCAATTTTGAGCGTCCATGAAATGGGTCACTATATAGCAGCACGATTCTACAAGGTGCGGACGACGCTGCCCTACTTTATCCCGATTCCCTTATTCTTAGGGACATTTGGGGCATTCATCCAAATGCGATCGCCCGTGCCGCATCGGAAGGCACTATTTGATATCGGCATTGCTGGGCCATTGGCTGGCTTTATTATCACAATTCCTCTGCTAGTTTGGGGACTATCTCATTCTGAAGTAGTGCCACTGTCTGATGCTTCAGGACTGCTCAATTTTGAATCCCTCAATCCTCGTTCTTCTCTGTTACTCACTGCGATTGGTAAGTGGGCATTAGGTAGCGCCCTCAAGGTACAAACGGCAATCCATCTGCACCCTGTGGCAATAGCGGGTTACATCGGCTTGATCGTGACAGCATTGAATTTAATGCCCGTGGGTCAACTCGATGGCGGTCACATTGTCCATGCCATGTTTGGGCAAAGGGGAGGTGCTGCCATCGGTCAGCTCGCACGGTTATTGGTATTGGTTCTCGCTTTGCTAGTGCCCGATTATCGGCTTTGGGCGATTATTTTACTATTCCTGCCCGTAGCTGATGAACCTGCATTGAATGATGTCTCAGAACTCGATAACTGGCGCGATCTTTTGGGATTTTTGTCTTTAGTCCTTTTAGTCAGTATTGTTTTACCGGCACCAGCGACGATTACTCAATTGTTAAATATTTGATAGATCGAGAGTGTTGGCGACAAAACGCTCATCCAGGTTTGTACGCCACATCACTCATGGAACTCATCCTTTCCCACGAACAAATGTCACTGATAACCGATCGCTGGTCGCTGTTTGAAAACAGGATTAGTAGGAGCAGACCCGGCAAAAACCTCAAACTAGAGCGGTTCTGCTATTAACGCTATTGCAATTTTCTATTGGGATGTCTCGATAGTTAAACTAGATACAGACTGCTCTGGGGTCACTCGATTTTTTTTGGCTACTAATGAATTGCTGGCAACCACTTCCGCGAAGAACACTGATTGACACAAGTACTATACCTCACGCAATTGGCGAGAATTACTCCTTTTGTCCTGTTGTGCTAAGCTTGTCCATCCCGAAATTGATCGGTTAAATCTTGACGCAATCGAGCGGTACTGAGTTCGCTCGACTACTTAGACATCGCAGGATTGAGTTAAGTGTTTGCGACTAAACCGTAAGCCATCTCATTCTATCTCTTGTCTGCGTAAGAGCGAGGCTGCTAGAACATAGGGACATTTCGTTCTCAACCCCTTAGAGCTAAGGATGTCTGAAAATGCCTGAAGCTGAAATCTCTAAATCCCATCAATCCTCACCTAGTGGTTTTAATACGAAACCTTCTGACTTCACTGAGGTGCATTTGTTAGTTGTCAACGACGATCGCAAGCAACCTAGAGAATATCCTTTAGGAGGCGACATCTATTCCATCGGCAGAGCGGAACGCTCTAACATCCGCCTTCACTCGCTGTTTGTTTCTCGACGGCACGCAACTTTAATTCGGCAACCAGGAGAGAATGGCACCTACAGTTACCTGATTGTCGATGGTGACGGAAAAGGGCAACTCAGTGCGAATGGAATTTTGATTGGCGAGCGTAAGCTTCAAGGCAAGTCTCAATCCTACGAACTCAAGGATGGGGATAAGATTATATTTGGACCTGGGGTTAGTGCGAGCTATCACCGACGCAACCGAGAAGAGAAAAAGAGTGGTCCACTCGATCCGTTTGACATTACGTTGATTGACCCTGGTATGGTTGACGAATCAGAAGAAGAGATGATGTGGCAGTCATCCGATCCAGAAGAGTTTGGGTAATGGTCAAGATTCAATCGTGCTTGTGATAGAAGACTCCCAGGACATTAACGAGAATGGGAGAAGAGGAAACCGACGATGGACAACCAGATGATTCACGTAATTGGTGGTGGGCTTGCAGGTACGGAAGCCGCTTGGCAGATTGCCCAAGCTGGCATACCTGTGGTTTTGCACGAAATGCGACCCGTGCAGCAAAGTCCTGCCCATCATACGGGAGAATTAGCAGAGTTGGTGTGCAGTAATTCGTTTGGGGCGCTCTCAAGCGATCGCGCTTCGGGTCTGTTGCACGAAGAACTCCGTCGCCTGGGTTCGATTATTATTGGCAAAGCTGACGAACATGCGGTCCCGGCGGGTGGGGCATTAGCCGTAGATCGGGGTGTATTTAGCCGCGAATTGACACTAACACTAGCAAGTCATCCTCTAATTGAATTGCGGCGGGGGGAAGTCCAGCAAATTCCGACTGAGAGTGTCGTGGTGCTAACGAGTGGCCCTCTGACCAGTCCTGCTTTGGCTGAAGACCTGCTACGCTTCACGGGTATGGAATACTTCAGCTTTTTCGATGCAGCATCCCCCATAGTAGTCGGGGAATCGATTAACCGAGATATTGCCTTTATGGCCTCGCGCTACGACAAGGGGGAAGCGGCGTATCTCAACTGTCCGATGAACAAAGAGCAGTACCTCCACTTCTGGCACGAACTGTGTGCGGCCGAAAAGGCAGAGTTGAAGGATTTTGAGCAAGAGACGGCTAAGTTCTTTGAAGGGTGCTTGCCAATTGAGGAAATGGCGCGTCGGGGAGAAGATACCATGCGCTACGGTCCCTTAAAGCCGGTGGGACTGTTTGATGCTCGGAAGGGAGATTTCCGCAACCCGGAAAATAAGGCTGAACGCCCCTATGCCGTGGTGCAGTTACGGCAGGAAGATAAGGCGGGTCAGCTGTGGAATATGGTAGGGTTTCAGACCAATTTGCGTTGGGGCGAGCAAAAACGAGTGTTTCGGCTGATTCCGGGATTGGAGAATGCGGAATTTGTGCGGATGGGCGTGATGCATCGCAATACGTTCCTGAATGCGCCTGAGTTATTACACCCAACGCTGCAATTTAAGAAATCTCCAAGGTTGTTGGCAGCAGGTCAATTGGTAGGTACGGAAGGTTACACGGCAGCAACGGCTGGCGGTTGGTTAGCGGGGACAAATGCGGCGCGGTTCGTATTGGGATTGGAACCCGTGATGCTTCCAGCAACGACGATGATGGGGGCGCTGTTTGAGTTTATTAGTTCGGCCTCACCCAAGCATTTCCAACCGATGCCGCCGAATTTTGGGATTTTACCACCGTTGCCAGCACGAATTAAGAGCAAGCAAGAGCGATATGGAGCGTATCGCGATCGCGCTTTGACCGATCTGGATAGCTGGAGTTCGGGACTGCGGGTGTCTGCGGCTTAAGTTGAAAAGAATAAACCCCAGTTAATAGTAATCTGGGGTTCTGAAATGTCTGAGGTATTTGAGAAGATGTCTAGCTACCCGCTAAAATTTTTCCATTTACAGGTTATGAGAGGTTTATGCAATATTTAATTTTTGCCTCTATGATGGTTCTATATTATTTTTGAGAAGATAATAAACCGCAGAGAACGCAGAGAAAGAGAAGAGAAAATTGTACAACTCTTTTAGCTCGAACCGGGATGAGAAAATGACGGAGAAGTATATTCCAGGGTATTCTCCTAATGCCACAAACTTCATGGCTAACCGTAGTGTTGATAGCCATGCTGCGTTTTTCAAATCTTATCTAAAACCAGGAATGAAGGTAATCGACTGCGGATGCGGACCCGGAACGATTACGATCGGTTTAGCCCAACTCGTTGCTCCAGGGAGAGTTACGGGTACGGATATTGGTTCATCTCAAATTGCAATCGCTCGTGAAAATGCCTCAAGCCAAGAAATCAGTAACATTGAATTTATAGAAGCCAATATTAATCAACTTCCCTTTGCAGATAACTCATTCGATGTAGCATTTTCTCATGCCGTGTTAGAGCATCTTCACTCACCAGTTAAGGCGTTGCAAGAGCTATTGAGAGTGTTAAAACCAGATGGTGTTTTAGGTGTTCGGACTCCAGATTGGGGCGGTTTCCTGATTGCTCCCTCGAATTCTGAACTGGAGCGGGCAATCGCTTACTACAAGCTAATTCAGCAGAAAAATGGTGGTAATCCCTATGTTGGGAGACATTTACGCGGCTTACTTCGTGAGGCTGGATTTATCAATATAAAAGCCTCAGCTTCCTATGAATGCTACGAAAATCTCAGTTCAATTGGTGAATATTTAGCCTTAAGAATTGAGGACTCTGAGAGGCTCGATCGCGCCGTAGAGCAGGGATGGGTAGAAAACTCGCAAGCGTTGAGTTCAATGAGTAATGCTTTAAGAGAGTGGAGTCAACATCCAGATGGGATATTTGCACAAGCTTGGTGCGAAGCGGTAGGACAAAA
>DATNPT010000297.1:0-6152 GCA_036703075.1 Chroococcales cyanobacterium | reverse complement strand
CCTGAATGCCGTTTGCGAACAAATTGTTGCCGATCGCCTACATATCTTAGTTTTTACTGATATTGGTATGGACCCCTTAACCACATACATTGCCGGATTACGTTTGGCACCCGTGCAATGTATGGCTTGGGGGCATCCAGTGACATCTGGTTTACCAACGATTGACTACTTTTTATCCAGCGAGTTGATGGAACCGGAAAACGCTCAAGCCCACTACTGCGAGCAGTTAGTACGTTTACCGAATATCAGCATTTGTTATGAACAGCCCTCGGTACCTGAACCGACAAAAACTCGTGCAGACTTTCAGTTGTGTGAGGAGGCTGTAGTTTATCTTTGCTGTCAGTCTCTATTTAAGTATCTTCCACAGTTTGACTCCATCTTTGCCCGAATTGCACAACGCATTCCTCAAGCCCAATTTGCTTTTATTTCTCATCCGGTTAGTGCGATTAATGAACAATTTAAATCTCGTTTAAAGCGAGCATTTGCTGATTTCAGCTTGAATAGTGAAGATTACTGTGTTGTTCTTCCTCGGCTAGAGCGAAGCGATTATTTCAATCTCAATTTAGTTTCAGACATTTTTTTGGATACATTGTGTTGGTCAGGGGGAAATACAACCCTAGAAGCGATCGCGTGTGGTTTACCTGTTGTAACTTGTCCGAGAGAATTCATGCGCTCTCGTCATGCCTATGGAATTTTAAAAATGATAGGGGTAACGGAAACGATCGCGCAAGATGAATCCGACTATATTGAGATTGCTGTCCGACTGGGTCTAGATATTGACTGGCGAAACGCGATCGGGCAAAAAATTTACGAACAACACAATCGTCTGTACAACGACAGAACTTGTGTTACCGCTCTAGAGTCTTTTTATAAAAAGGTTGTCTCAGAGCAACTCAGTTATTAAAATAATGTTTGTAGTAAGCGCTTCAGCGCCCACTCTACAGAAGACTAAAGTCCTCACTACAAACTTCTGCATAATCTGGTTCTCTTCGCGGACATGATATATACATTCAATGAGAAAGGTCATATTACAACTCAATAACAAAACTTTCTCGCAAGTGAAAGTCAGCCTCAGTTCCTCGATGAGTCAATGCCCAGTAACTTACTTCGCCGTCTCTTTGTTTAATAACTGTAGTAATCGCAACATCAAGGACTTGGTTGGGTGAGACAATTTTATCCAAATCGACACCTAGAGCGATCGCGAAATAATCTCCTTTATCCTCGACGCTAAACGGAAGTGCTGAAAAAGCTATTTCTTCTTGCATCCCTTGACGGTATCCATCAAAGCGATACACGTTCCAATGTCCGGCAGGAGAAAGGTTGAATTCCCAATATTGTTCTGAATTATTGATACCTAGGAAGAACTCAAAGCAGGTTTCTTGCCAAAGTTCGTGCTTTCGCGTTGGTATTTCAGATGGTGCGGCAATTAGGACTTCCTTTAGATTACCGCTAAGTGTGTAATCCAGGTGAAGTTGATTCTCATTTCGGGAAATATCACCTGTAATTTGCAAATTAGGCAGTAAATCGGTAGAGAAAAAAGGTTGTAGAGAAAAGGTCATGTGACTTTTAATTTCAGGTTTTAGATTGGTATCACTTTATTTATTTCAAATCCTGAATAATTTTGCGAATCGTTGTTTCCTGAGATTCGATACTTTCCGTCAGCTTAAACTGAACTAGCGCCCTTGCTAGATTGTGTTCTGGGTGCTTGACCTTAAAATAGACATTTCCTGCTAAATAATCCGCAAAAAATCTCAGTCCTAACTCAAAGGCAATCAAACGAATGCTGTCGTAGATGTAAGCATACTCATTTTCAGTCAGAAACGCCTTTGCTACGGAGAGATAGCCCTGTAAGATGCCTTGACACAGGTTAGGTTCAAAACAAATGCTTTCCCACTCTTCGGTTTCTTCTCCAATGGGATTGCAGCCCGATCGCAAACAGTCGCCAATGTCGTAATGTACCAGTCCCGGCTTAACCGTGTCGAGGTCTACGATGCTGACGGCTTTGTGAGTAGCCGTATCGAACATGACGTTATTAATTTTTGGGTCGCCATGCATCAGGCGTAGTGGTAGTTTGCCTTGGGATTTGGCATTCTCTAGGACATGTGCCCAAACTTTGCGATCGCTTACAAATTGCAAGCAATAATTAACTTCTGGGGTTTGGCGGGGAGCTGTTTTGGCGAGAACCTCTTCGTAGTGCTGAAGGTAAAGGGGTGTAATGTGGAACCCTTCTAGGGTGTCGGCAAGTTGTTCCGGGGGCAAGTCGCTGATCAGATTGTGGAACATTCCCAGTGCATAGCCCACTTCTTGCGCTTGTTCCGTGTCCTGCATGGTATCGAAGGACTCGGAACCTTGAATAAAGCTAAGCGATCGCCAAAACGAGCCGTTAGTATCCGTATACTGGTCAAGACCATCCTGGGTTAATAATACGCGGGGAACTTCCCAACGGCGATCGATAGGGGTGTGTTGCAGGCGATTTTGCACATGCTCGGTGAAAGTCCGCATGTTCTGCATGACAAGTTGGGGCTGACGAAAGACTTGCGTGTTGATGCGTTGCAGGACAAAGTGCTTCTGGGTTGGGGAATCTAGGGTTACTAGGAAGGTGTCGTTGATATTACCGCTTCCAAATGGTTGAATATTTGTAACATTGCTCTGTTGGGTGAAGCGATCGGCAATGGCAATAAGCTGGTCTGTACTTTGTGTTTTGAGATGTTCTGTCATGTTCGTGTGAGCGGCGCTACTTCCCTCGTCATTGCACAAAGGCATTAGGGGATATCGTATGGAGTACCTTATCACGCCGCCAGAGCCAACAGATTGGAAAATTAACGAGTCTGAGTTGATCGAGCATCTGGCAAAGCAATGGTCCGATATGAGATTCAGAAAGTTATGAAAGCACCGTTCGGTTGACCCTCACGGGCAACGAGGCAATAGCTATCTGCGAATTGGTTGGAATTGGGTAAAAACGGCTTTAGCTAGAGGCTGACCGTTGTTTGGAACTTTTTGTTTAACTGGTAATTATGACCCCTCTCCAGCTATCACTTCTCGAAAACCACATCAGCAAAGGCTCTATACTCTGGAGTTTCAAGTACGCTCCTTTGATTATGCTTGTTGAGTTTTGTCAGTCAACCAGCGAGATTAGATAGCATGAGCAACAGATTAGAAAGACTGTTATTTCACCTGCCCCCTCCTCTACTCAAAAGCGAGACTCGATGCCGTCTACTGCGAAGATGGGGTACTAAAGTAGGAACTGAAGTATCGATCAGTCGCTTTTCAAAGTTTTTATACCCTTCTAACATAAAGATTGGTGATGATACTGTTATTGGTAGTGCAACGTTACAAGCTTGGACTACAATTTCTATTGGTTCTCACGTCATTATTAGTGATGGAGCGCAGCTACTGACAGGCAACCATAATTTACACAGTCCTTACTTTGAGGGTAAGGTACTTCCTATAGAGATTGAAGACTATGCATGGATAGCTACAAACGCTATAGTCTTAGCTGGTGTTAGGGTGGGGAGAGGAGGTGTAGTGGGGGCCGGTGCAGTAGTGAGAGAAAACGTTCCACCGTTAGGGATTGTAATCGGAAATCCTGCTCAATTGGTCGGGTTTCGCCGTTGTAGTGATTTTGATTACCATCCAGGTAGACATTCATCTCAGTATAGTTAAGCGATTGGAGCTGCGGATACCGCCTGGAATTAGGTGAAGAGCAATGGTATGCGAGCCTTCGCTAACAACAGTCTAATACTAAGTTGCAGTCAAAGGTAGTAGATAGGGCGACAAGGATGACTTTTGAAGACAAGGGGTACAAGGGAGAGAGAAAGTACTATGTATGAACGCAACTTGGGATAAGGACGAGATGCAATGGTTGTCCAAAGGTTCTTCAATTTACTCAGACGAAAAAATAGGGCTAAAAAATTAGGATTTGAGTTTTCCAGAGCAGCGAACTTTCAGCTCCCCAAAAGCCTCTTGCTCGATGGCGATCGCAAAATTATGAGCCTCCCCCAGGAAACGGGTGTCGAAGTCGCCTTTGTGGAAATTTTGCTTGATGATTGCTACGGACTAGAAAAACTATCTCAACCAATTCTTAAGGTTCTAGATATTGGTGCAAATGTTGGTCTGTTTAGTATTGCCGCACGCAATAGATTTCCTAACGCCGTCATTCATGCCTATGAACCCAATCCAAATTTAGAGAAATACCTCCAGATTCAAGCTCATACAGCAAGCTTTGACTACTTTATGGAGGCAGTAGGACTCGAAGATGGAAAAGTAAGCCTTGAGTTTCAGGAAGACTCCGTGCTAACACGCTCTAGAGTTGATGAAATGGGTGAAATTCCTCAGGTGGCTTTTGGTACAGCGATCGAGCGCATCGGAGGTTCTGTCGATCTGGCAAAGGTAGACTGCGAAGGCGCAGAATGGTTACTTTTTCAAGATGCAGACAACTGGCAGTCCGTTAAAAACCTGTCTCTGGAATATCATCTCTGGCCAGATCGCACCCATCAGGAAATTCGGGATGTCATTCAGAAGTTAGGGTTTCAGATTAAAAATCAGATACCGATTGAGGATTACGGTTTACTACTAGCATCTCGACAGTAGCGGAGCGTAATTCCCTTATCCAAAAAACATTGAAGTTTGCAGAACATCCGATCGCGATGCTAGTCACCTCGATAATAACGCGCCTACCTCCTGCAATTGATGGTGTGGGCGACTATGCCCTCAGTTTAGCGGTGCAATTACGTAAAGATTTCGATATAGAAACGCATTTTATTGTCGGCGATCCAAGATGGACTCAAGCCACAGAGATTGACGAATTTACGAGCACCCATGTGAACGCAAGTTCTGCTAATGCTTTATTATCCGTGCTACCCAGCGATCTCTCCTCACCAGCCACAGTTCTGCTGCATTACGTCAACTATGGTTATGCCAAGCGAGGTTGTCCTGTCTGGCTAGTGGATGGATTGCAACGTTGGCTGGCGATCGATCGCAAGCGATCGCTAATCACCATGTTCCACGAAGTTTATGCGTATGGCTTCCCCCCGTGGACGAGCAGTTTTTGGCTATCACCGATCCAAAAAAATCTGGCAACTCGTCTCACGCAACTGAGCGCTTGCTGCCTCACCAGCAGAACAAACTACGCCGAACTGCTGTACCAATTGAGTCAGGGAAAACACGAGCAGATACCGACTCTGCCAGTTTTCTCCAATATTGGAGAACCCGATCGAGTGTTACCTCTAGCAGAACGTTCCAGGAAAATTGTAGTGTTTGGCGGATGCGATCGCCGAAGATTACTCTATCAAAATTCTTCAAGACAACTCAGCCATGCCTGCCAGCTCTTAGAGATTGAGGAGATTGTAGACATAGGAGCGCCAACACAGCTACCTTTATCAGCGATCGGTGGAGTGCCTGTAGTAGAGATGGGACAACTGCCTTCACCAAAGGTTAGCGATATTCTTTCGCATTCCCTAGCAGGATTCTTTGATTACATTCCTGGATACTTAGCAAAATCCGGTATTTTTGCTGCTTACTGTGCTCACGGGTTACTTCCCATTAGCTCTCGGTACAATCCCTCACTATCCGATGGTATTGAAGCAGGGAAACACTACTGGATTCCTGAACAACAAGCATCAGGGGGAGAACGCCTCGACAAACTTCAGGCGATCGCAAGCCATGCACATTCCTGGTATCTAAACCATCAATTATCAGTGCATGCTAAAGTATTTGCTCAGCAATTTTCTACATTGGTCTATGGTCTAGATCGGATGAAAAGACTCGACGTATAGTGTAAATTATTGAATTTCCTTTAAGAAAGCCCAAGTGAAAAACTTTAATTTGGTAGCGACAACCATTCGTAAACTTAAGAATCTACTCGTTCAACCGGGTAGTAAGCCAACTCCCATCAAGTTTGGGCTTGCTAGGGGTATATCGATGGAAATCGATCCAGCTCATAATACTCAGCGTCTTTATGGTCTTTACGAACGGGAAATTGCACGAGCAGTAGGTAAGTATACCAAACAAGCCAATACAATTGTCGATATAGGCGCTCATGATGGCTATTACACGGTAACCTTTTCTGTCCTAAATCCCAACGCCAAAATTTTTGCCTGCGAACCTGAGCAAGAATTCAAGGGTAAGTGCCTGAGAAACCTCAATTTAAATAG
>DATNPT010000296.1:0-15351 GCA_036703075.1 Chroococcales cyanobacterium | reverse complement strand
GCCGCAGTGAAGGCAGTGACATCCCTGTTGGGCAACATCAAGCACCATCCTTCTTTGGTGAAATTACAGCCTTGACCGATGAACCTGTACCAGTGACAATGCGGGCAGCAACGGACTGTAGAATTTATAAAATTGAGGCAGACGACTTCCTTAAACTACTGCATGAATGTCGCGATTTTGAGCGAACGGTATTCCGCATTGTGCAGCAGCGGACTCGTGGGCTAGAGTCCTTCATTCGCGGACGTGAAAAAATGGCAGCGTTAGGAACGCTTGCTGCCGGATTAGCCCATGAACTTAATAATCCAGCCGCAGCCCTCGTTCGTGCCTTGCGGGAAATGCCAGCTGCCGTCCTCGAACTCCAACGGATGAACTTAGTCTACGGGCAACGCCAGGTTGAGGAATCGCATACTCAGCACTGGTTCAAAGTGCGGGATGACGGCTATGAGGCGATTCTCAACAATCGCATAGACCCCGTGACTTTGAGCGATCGCGAAACCATTCTACTGGACTGGCTGGAAGACTATGGTGTGAAGCAGGCTTGGAAACTGGCAGAACCGTTAGCGGAAGGGGGTGTTGAGGTCGAAACCCTGAATCAGCTCATGGAGCGTTGGCGCAACGACTCCACTGAGTTACGAGAAATGGGCGTGCACTGGCTAGCCCTCTCGTTTGAAATGATGTCGATGATTAAACATGGTTTGCGCGGAGCGGAACGAATTTCAGAACTGGTGCAAGCAATGAAATCGTACACTTACCTGGATCAGGGCATTCAGCAAGAAGTAAATCTGCATCAAGGGTTAGAAGATACCTTGCGGTTGTTTGGTCACAAACTCAAGTGCGGCATCCAGGTTCAACGCAATTACGATCGACAGATTCCGAAAATCCTTGCCTATGGCAGCGAACTCAATCAAGTGTGGACAAACTTAATTGATAATGCGATCGATGCTATGGATGGCAAGGGACTGCTTGAAATTACGACGACTCAGTGCGATCGCTCTGTCCGGGTTGACATCACTGACTCTGGTAGCGGCATTCCCCCCGACATTCAAACGCGCATTTTTGAACCCTTCTTCACCACCAAATCAGTCGGACACGGGTCAGGGCTAGGGTTGGAAACTGCTCGGCGGATTGTAGAAAATCGCCACCACGGAACGATTTCGTTTGAGTCGAAACCCGGCAGAACCTGTTTCACTATCTGCTTACCCTTGCCAAATCCATAAGCGATCGCTACATTTAGCATCAATAGCAGTCTAGCGCTCCAATGCTGACTGGCGATACTTGCGTGGCGTCAATCCTGTCCAAGACTTGAACGCATGGTTGAAGGCACTCAGTTCCGAATATCCCAACACGAAGGCAATCTCAGTTAATGTCAATTTGGATTCTTCGAGATACATCATGGCTTGTCGATAGCGGGTTTCGTTCACGAGTTGCTTGAAGGTGACGTTGCGATCGCGCAAATACCTCTGCAACGTGCGTCCGCTCATCCCTAAACCAGCCGCTACCTTCTCAAGGGTTATACATCCTTGGGGTAGAGACTGAGCAATGGTTTGGCATACCGAGGCAATGAGTTGATTACCTACCTCTCGCTGAGCCATAAATGTCTGTAAATGGCTCTCTAGCATGGGTAAGAGTGTGCGATCTGCCAATGGGATTGTCTCCTCCAACAGTTTCCGCTCGATCGCGATCGCATTTACGGGTTGATCGAAGAATACAGGAGCATTGAGAAGCCGCTCATATTCTGAGGTATCTCTGGGAGGGCTGTGTTCTAACCAGACAGCTTTAGGACACCAGTGCTGACGGGTTAATGTGCGAATGCTAGCAACAGAAAACGCAATTGCAGTTTCAGCATCTTGCTTTCGAGTTTGAATAGTCGCATCGGTAATTTGATAGGAGAACCATGCCGTATCTCCATCCAATGTAAGGGCGACTTCAGTGGCTTGTTGCCATACCTCAAAATATTGGATCAATTGATTTAAGGCAGAACCAACCGTTGCCGAGTTGAGTAGAACATAACCCAATACGCCAAAATCAGACAAATGATGGTTAAGTCCATAGCGCAGCCCAAAACACTCATCCTGATGAATGGCAGCAACCGTTTCTAGGAGTTGAATATGCTGAGGCAATGGAACCTGTTTAGTTCGATCTGTAATGTCCTCAAGCGTCAAGCCAGTCATCTTGAGAACAGCAGGTTGCTCAATGCCTGAATGCACAGCCGCTCGAACGGCACTTGCGACGAATTCCATCGCGATCGTAGGAGCCATGGCAATAAACAATTTTGAACGTCGGTTATATAGAGAATTTGATAGAGTTCACCAGACCTTGAGACGATCCCCGCTAGGCAAATCGAAAAACTCACCCGCATGGCATCTCATATCAACTTTTTTGTCATGAAGTATCAAGACAAGTCAAGCTTAAGACTTCTATGTTGAATCTCAGGTATACAGTTTGAAACTGAACAGCTTGCGATAGGTCTAGATAAACACCACTATGATTCCGATATCCACTCTTTTTATTGGGCTGAACGGTCTGATCGCCTTTGTCCTCTCCTATATGGTGGTGATGGAACGGGTTAGAGCAAGAGTTTGGCACGGTGAATCGAAAGAAGATGTAGTAATGCAGCCCGATCCTCTCACCCATCCAACAAAATGGGTATCCACTGTCGAGAGCATAAGCCAGAAACTTTCAGCCAAAAAGGTGATTGACGAAGGCATTTTACAGCGCAAAGTTCGTGCTCACGGGAATTTTATTGAGTATGTACCGCTCGGATTGATGTTTATCGTTGCACTTGAATTAGTACAGGCACAGACTTGGTTTGTGTGGTTTCTAGGTTCGACTTTAACCATCGCTCGAATCATCTATGCCTATGGGGTAATTACTAAATATGGTCCTTCAATAGGGCGTGCAATTGGATTCTTCGGAACTTGGTTTGTCTACGTTGTTGGTAGCCTAGGGTGTGTCTATTACGGTGTTATAGGTGTTAATTTTTAACCACTGGATGGGTATTAATTTTTAACCATTGGAGGAAACAACTTTGAATTTCAATGCTGAGTTTATGAAATATGAAAATATCGTCGTACCCTCACCACAGGAAGAGCGATCGCATCGCCAGCTTCATCACTAAAGAATGCGATCGCCTCTATCAATAGAGCCTTTAACCGTCTATGTCATGTAGCTCAAGCCTTTTTCCGATTTTTAGTATTCCCTGGTTGTACCTCGGATTCGGGGGCAGGGGTTTGAGTCTGTAACTCATCGATTGCGCCATCGCCCTCCTCAGATTCCGCAGGAGTAGGTTGATGGTTTCCATTCCCTAACTCATCGATTGCGCGATCGCTTTTTACCCCCTCCCTTGGCAGCATCGGTGCTAGCAGTTCCCAGGCTTTTTGGGCCGTGGGCAGAAACTTGTCATGTGCAGCTCTGGCTTCGGCATACTTAATTAAAGTCTTGGAAAAATTCTTATCCGTCACCTGCTGCATCTGTTCCGGTGTCAGTGGTGCTGGCGAAAACAGCGCCTCAATTGCAGGACGTAAGTCTGCTGCACTTTTATGGACTTCTTCTAAAGAGACTCGTAGACTGGCTAAGGATGCGATCGCTTTTACTGCCTGAATTACTTCTGGTTCCTCATCCTCCGATTGCTCGCTTGATGGTGGCTCAACAAAAATCAAATCGTCAGCGCTCAATCCATCTGCAAAGCTTTCTGCATCCAGACTAGTATCTTCTGGGTCATCCATCCGGCGTTGAATTTCTTCTAACGCCTTTTGTCTGGTTTTTTCATTGTCTGCTCGCCCTGGAACCTCAACAAACAGACCGAGTTCTCTTAAATCTTTAGTCGTATATTGTACTGTAGCTTTTGCCATGATGTTTGGTAGTTTTCGGTAGTTTATATGGGCGTGGAGTGATTTTACAACGCCGCCTTCCGACAGTACACTTGTATCATTTTTAGTTAAGGTTTGCAGCTTAGCGGCGGAGGATTAAGAACTGCCACGCTCAAGTACACAGCGACTAAGCGCTTGCTAGTCACTGTGTACTGAATACTGTTGAAGTTTTGTTGCGAAAATCGAGACTTTCTGCTGCGATCGCGATCGCATTTTATAAAAATTCTTATCACATTGTTTTTAGGGGAGTATCATCTATTGCAACAGGCTTCAATCACAAAGCCCTATCTAGAAATCCCTGAGACTAAACACAGGGTCGTTTCATGGCAATTTCCTCAAAACCGATGGAATCTCCAAGCTGTTTTCCCCAACTCACCACTTTTCATTCTAGAGTCCTGAGTCGGCAAGAGCTTTCGGAGGTTTTCCCCAAGGATATGCTAGAAGTCAACCAAGCCAATTTAGCTCGCTTACAGCAAAATGCTTGTGTGACTGTTGCCCAGGCGCAGGACATCATCTGTCGCTACTTTCTTGACAAAGTCAAGCAGTACTCTCCTGAGTCAGTTTTACAACAGTTTGAGCAGTTGTTTATTCACCCAACAATTAGTATCAACTCAACTCCTCGCCAAGCCTTAGAGCGAATCGCTGCATTAGGTCAAGAAGAAAGCTTTATTTCTACCTTTAAGCGGTCAATATATATTCTGATTAATAACTGGAATGTCACTCGGCAACCTCAGTACATACAAAAATTAGTACAACGACTTTCTGAATCCTTGAATTTTCAGGAGAACAATCCCCTGACATTGAGACGCCTTCACCGCTGGCGCAGCAATTTTGTGAACAGCCCAGATTATCAAGAACTGAAGGTTTTTGTCTCCAAATTTGACAATCGGGAGAAACCGCACTGGAGTAAGCGTTACAGTTCTTACTTTTTAGCCTCTCAAGCGATCGATGATAGAAAAATAGTCGAACAGAGAGAAGCTGCACGAACCCGCTACTTACAACTCAAAGAACAGTTTCAGTTTGAGCTAGCGATGTACACGGCGCGGACTCCGGCAGCGACATCCTTACCTTGCACCTCACCCAATCCCACCGCTCTGGGAAATGAGGTGTTAAAGTTAATCGAAAAAATCTTGCTCAAACGCACTCCTTTCAATTATCTAAGCTGTGTTAGGGTCTTTTTTAACCAGACACAACACCTTTGCTTCAGAGAGTTCAAACACAGCCTAATTAATTATATTTTGTTTGCTGTAGATGACAAAATCTTAGCCAAAATCATTAAGACTCAACTTACGTCAAAACTGGAATTCCTTTATGAGAATTATGATGAACAAAACTGGGATAAGCCTCTTCTATTGAGAACTTGTAATCGGGTAATTGAGTATTTAACGCTTCTCAATCAACAGAGTCCTTCTCCACTATTTATTTCGTTGGCAATGCAAGGTAAGGCTTTAACATTAGTCAGCCTTTTGCTCAAGATTGTTTTGCTATGTCCAGCCAGCACGAATCATTTAGAATGTTGTTTAGCCCAGCTAATTAAATGCTATGAAATTCAATCTGAATCGGAGTGTCGCTGGCTGATTCGTTTTTTAGAAGTGCTGCAAGTGACCCTGGCTATTTATGCAGACAATGTCCAATATAATGTGGTGATGATGCCCCAAAGGAAGCAAGAAGTTTCGGCACTTCATACGGACAACACCTATCGCATTTTCTCTCAAATCAGACGGGGGACACAAAAGGTAGAATACGCAGCGTAAGTAGTAGTCTCAAGTCAAGCAGTGAAGCAAGGTACGCGATCGCACAAAATCGCATTAGCAAGCCTAAAGCACAACCGAAATTTCATCCACGATCGCAATTCGACCTCGACGTACAGCATGCAGCAGTCGGTCAACGGCACAACGATCTTCTTCTACAAGTGAATCTTCTAATAAAGCTGCCATGAGTCCGTAGCGATCGGCAACCGTTAGACAACCCGTGTGACTGGCACTGGCAAATAACTCCGGTAGGGCAGTAGGAAGAAGTCGGACACGTAGCATCACAATGAACCTCAACGAATCTATATAGTTCTAGGGGGGCAGGGTCGAGAATTATGCATGGCTAGTTCAATGGCTCATCGTTAGCAGACGCCAGTCCCACAAGCGTATTCTACCCGACTAAAAAACTAACCCAATTGTGCTCTACGTTTTACGGTAAAATCAAGAGTTTGCAGTCACAGATAACGCTTGCCTCAAGGAGATGCCTCTATGGCCCGGATGTATTACGACGCTGATGCCAACTTAGACCTACTCGCCGGTAAAACTATTGCAATCGTTGGCTACGGTTCTCAAGGTCACGCCCACGCCCTCAATCTTAAAGATAGCGGCATGAACGTCATTGTTGGGCTGTATCCAGGCAGTAAGTCCGTAGCAAAAGCTGAGGAAGCGGGTTTAAAAGTTCACTCGGTTGCTGATGCCGCCAGTGCCGCCGATCTCATTATGATTCTGCTGCCTGATGAAGTGCAGAAAAGTGTTTATAAGAATGAAATTGAGCCACATCTGAAAGAGGGTAAGATACTCGCTTTTGCCCACGGTTTCAACATTCACTTCGGTCAAGTTGTCCCTCCGGCTAATGTCGATGTGGTAATGGTTGCCCCTAAGGGACCGGGGCATTTGGTGCGACGCACCTACGAACAGGGAGAAGGAGTTCCTTGTTTATTTGCGGTGTATCAAGATGCCACGGGTCAAGCTCGCGATCGCGCGATGGCCTATGCTAAAGGCATTGGTGGAACCCGTGCTGGTATCCTAGAAACCACATTCCGCGAAGAGACTGAAACCGATTTGTTCGGAGAGCAAGCGGTGTTGTGCGGTGGTTTGAGTGCATTGATTAAAGCTGGTTTTGAAACCCTCGTTAATGCTGGATATCAGCCAGAGTTGGCCTATTTTGAATGCCTACATGAGGTCAAACTCATTGTTGACTTGGTAGTTGAAGGCGGATTGGCAAAGATGCGCGATAGCATCTCCAATACCGCTGAATATGGCGACTATACCCGTGGTCCTCGCATTGTCAACGACCAAACTCGTGCTGAAATGCGGAAAATTCTGCAAGAGATTCAATCTGGTCAATTTGCTCGCGAGTTCGTGTTAGAAAATCAGGCTGGCAAACCTGGATTTACCTCAATGCGCCGTCAAGAAGCCGAGCATCCCATTGAGGAAGTGGGTAAAGATTTACGAGCCATGTTTAGCTGGTTGAAGAAAACCTCGTAAAAGCAATTCCTTAGGGAATAAGGAATGGGAAAGGGCTAAATAAGCTGCTCCACATCTAGGAGAGCCCGAGCGTTATCGATCAATATCTTGTGGGACGGGCTTTTTGGCCCATCCCAACCCAACAATTTAAATGTGGAATAGCTGCTCGGGTCAATTCCCAATCTTCATGCCCAATTTATTAAAAGCAGCATAATTTTATTTCTGAGAATAATTAATCACTTCACAAAAACTTTATCTTAATTGTTGGATTATTAATTTTTGATCGATTTTAGCGGAAGCTGGTGACAAGCTCATCTGTTTAACGTTTAGATAAGCTAAGAGTTAATACCATTAGTTCTAATTTTCGGTAATTAGCGTTGTCTGGTTCTACCGTATCTATAAGGCTACAATTGAGGTTAAAATCTACAGAAGCCTCACTAGCTAAGCTTTTAGCTGTTCAAAATCTGTTAATGTATAACAATTACGCTGAGTAAGACGTTTGACTTAAGGTGGCAAAGAAAGAACGGTAGAGCCATTTTTCTCCATACTTTCATCACTCATTAAAGTGTTGGCTTGGGCGCAAAACGTATTAATCCGCTGAAACTGACATTACGTGAAAATACCTTCTTCGCAAAAGACTCCATGAACTGAGTACGCCAGAAAAACCTAAAAATTAATCATTAAAAGGTCACACTTCCAATGAAAAATAATCGTTTAGCGGCTATCACCTTTGGCTTTACCCTAATGATGGGCATGACATCTGCGCTCGCTGTTCCTCTATACCGAGGCTTAACCAATCCCACGCAAACGCCAAAGGAGCAGGGATGGACATACCTAAAAACTTCTCTGCAAACCGCGCCTACAGCACAGGCTACAAGTAGTGGCACTGTTCTGGATAGTGGCAGTTCTCAAAACTATGCAGGTTACTTTATAACAGCACCATTTAACCTAAATCGCACCGATGGATATGCCATCAGCTTTAGTATAAAGATTAACTCGGAAAGTCATACCAAAGATAACCGTTCAGGCTTCAACGTCATTGTCGTCAGTAATAAGTTATCGACTGAAACGCAACCCTACGCTATCGAACTAGCGTTTTGGGAAAATAGTGCTTGGGCTTATAACCCCGATTTTTCTCGTGCCGAGACTGTCTCTATAAACAATAAAGATACTGTCCGTCACTTCGTCCTATATGTTAAAGGCAATAGCTATCAGCTGTTTGAACGGGTTGCCCGGAGTTCCAAGATTGCTAGTGGTGCGATACTGCAAGGGTCCCTGCGTCAATATACTGGATTTACACCACCTCCTGGCTTGCCAAATCCCTACACAACCCCCAATCTCATTTTTATGGGCGATGAAACTACATCGGCAACAGCCAACGTTTCTATCTCTAATGTTTTTGCGACAGAAGTGAAAACAATTCAGTAGACCTGAGAAAGAAACTCTCCTTTGCTCCTGGAGTGTGAGCGGTACGTTTATGAAAGTGTCTTGCAGAAATCCTGGAATGCCCCCTCGCATCCCTCAATTCTGGGGGATTTTAATGTATTCCCCGCCCAAAATTGGGAGGCTGGGGGGCGAAATTCAACATTTTCAAAACAGACGCCCATGAACGCGAGTACACAACAAAGCAATAAAATTTCTTATCCCTTCTGCCCTCTACCGTCTGCCTTCTGCCTCATTTTCTAGATAGGTTTAGTGACAAGAATTCTGAGAAAGAATTTAACCCAAAGTCCTTGTTCTATAGGGCTATCCCACCTGATTTAATCCGCGCCTTAAGTACTGAACAAAGTAGGACGAGGTGACGTGTTGATGCAGTCTTCTCCGAAAGAGTAGGAGTAGCTATCCCCCAGAAAATCGCTTTGATGAATTCTGGCTTCTAGTTGGGCAGCAAGGGAAATCAGAGTGGCTTCGGCTGCTGGCCGTCCTACGAGTTGAACTCCCAGGGGTAAGCCAGTGGCAGAGTCAAACCCTGTAGGAAATGCGATCGCGGGTAATCCGCTAGCATTAAACGGCGGACAGGGTGCAATCCAAGCAATAATTTTCTCCAACGTCTCTTTAGGACTCAAATTCGCCCACTCACCCACCCGAATTGGCAAGTGTAAGTACGTGGGCAGTACTAAGACATCAACGGCATCAAAGAACGCCACGATTCGCCTGGAAATGAGTTGCATTTGGTGAACCGCTTGCAGGTACTCTCCAGCAGAACCCGATAACTCGGCAATCCAGCGATTCATCGGGCTAAGTGCCTCTTTGGGAATCCCGGATGCCGGGATGCTGGCCGCCCAAATTGTCGTAAAGGGTTCAACCAAACCCGTAAAATCAGGACAACCTTCTTCAACAACGTGTCCCATATCTTGGAGCAACTGCACCGTCTCTCTAACGCTCTGCTGACAAATTTCTGTCGCCTCACCCAAAGGGAATACCGAGGTAGAAAAGGCAATTCGCAACGGAGAAGGTGCTTGACGAGTAGCTTCCCAAAAAGATGTTTCTGGGTCAGGTAACCAATAGGGGTCGCCAGTCACATAGCCAGACATTATATCCAGCAACGCTGCCGCGTCCGCAACCGTCCGAGCGATGGAGCCATTGGTCGCGATACCACTCAAATGGTCGCCCACTGGCGCATACGACACTCGACCCCGCGCTGGTTTAATTCCCACTAATCCGCAACAGAACGCCGGGCCTCGAATTGATCCACCCCCATCAGAGCCTTGAGCAATGGAAGCTAATCCAGCCGCCACAGCTGCCGCAGCCCCTCCGCTCGACCCACCTGCTGTATAGTCTAGATTCCAAGGATTGCGAGTAGGGGGAAATCCAGGTTGGTCAATGTAGGGCAAAGAACCCAATTCTGATGTAGCTGTTTTGCCAAGCATCGTGAACCCAGCGTGCTTAATTCGCATCACTACACTGTCAGTGTAGGGAGCGATTCGATCCATCAACACGGGTGTTCCGTAGGTGCAGCGAATGCCTTCAACCGCGTTGAGATCTTTGATGGCAATGGGTACGCCAAAAAATGGAGGGAGTTTTGAGAGGTCAGTTGTTTTCGCTAATTGTTCTGTCTTAGTTTTCGCTTCAGCCAGTGCTTGCTCGGCTACCACGGTGAAATAACTTCCGAGTTGGGAATCTAACCGCTGAATTCGCTCCAGGTAAAGCTCTACCAATTCTAACGGTGACACTTGGCGCTGGCGGATCAGCTGCGCCTGTTGGAGGGCTGGTGTGAACGCTAGATCGACTGGATTCATAAGCCTGTTGCCTCTATCTCCCCTGATCGCTATGCGCTTTTGATGCTCTACCATAGCAGGTGATTGAGGAAGTAGCGCAACAACTTTGGCTCATTGGGTTCCTGATAGTTTTGCGGTAGAAGGGCTATCAGTGCGTCTTGCAGCGCATCCAACGCAGTTTTCACGTCCTGTGGCTTCGGCCGCTTGGACTGGAGAAAGCGCAGGGGTTGGCCAAACCGGATTGTTAATTCTTTACGGAAATAGAGGTCTTGCGTTCCCACGATCGCTACTGGCACGATAGGTACACCAGCGCGTAGAGCATACAGCACCACCCCACGAGCGAGTGGCAGTTGTAACTGCCCTTCAACGTTTCCCAGTCGGCCTTCTGGAAAAATCAGAAGACCATCCCCACGGGCAAAAATAGCCTGAACAGCACGCTCGATCGCTCGCAATGTCTGGAAGTTTGCACCCGTCGGGACATCTCGTTCAATCGCTGCCGCTAAATCAGTTAGCTCGCTGCGTCCTGCTTTAGCCGCTTCAATAACGGCAGTCTCTTCTCTCCAGCGACGTTCCAGAGGGATAACACCTCCCGCCAACCTCAGGATTTGGCGTTTCCACCAATGGTTATACAGCGTGCGAGCATCACCTGGGATGTAGTAGTACGGATGCGCTGGCACCTCAGATAGGAGCAGGAGTGGGTCGAGGTGGCTCAGATGGTTGGGGGCTAATATGGCAGCTCGATCGGGAATTCGTTCCGGGTACTCGACTCTGACTCGAAACAGGGTGTGAATGAGCGATCGCATTACCTGGCGACGCAGCCATCCACTGGCTCGGCGATCTGAACGAGATTGGGCGATCGCTTCGACGTTGCCAAGAGCGTCTTGAATGGACTGACGGACGGCGCGATCGCTAGCAGCCGCGACTCCTTGCCTCACCCTCTGAATCGCTGCGGGTGTAAGGGTTGGCAAGGCGTTTTTTTGGAGCGGCTCGTCACGTAACGGAGTACTCATGATCGCTTCTGCCTGAGTAGAACTTGCAGGGATGGATGGGCATTGAGCGTACTGTTCAGTTACTTCAGCGAACGAACATTTTCCTGCAATCTTAAGGTTACCTTTAATGTCGGCAGAAGGCTCCGGCTATAACCAGCGCGGATACATCGGGTTTATCCGTACCGTTTGTTTCACATGGGAGCATGCTACATTGGTCAACTTAAGCTTAATTTCTCAATTGCTATTTAACGATACTGCTGCTCTATCGCCTTCTTATGACCTATTGGTAAGAACCTATTCTTCTCTAAATCCGAGCGCCTAACATTCTCTCTAAAGCTGTGTACCGTAGCATTGAGCCTTCAAATTATCACTGCCTAGAATTTTGAATAACTATACAGGATAAAGCGTCTGCCCAAGCCAATCTTTGCTTCTGTATCCGTAATAACCATTCATTAACTCGTAACTGGATAGTAAAGGTTAATAAACTTTTTGTCCTGATTCCAAAGCTATAAACATGAAAGCATAAGTGTTGCTAATCACTTGGAGGAGCAAATGCCTAAAAAGGTAGCACTGCTGATCGGAGTTAGTGAGTGTGGCGATCTCATGCCTTCACGTTTGGAGGCAACTGATAATGTGGCAGCAATGCAACGAGTTTTGCAAGATCCAAACCTAGGTAGCTTCGATCGGGTGGAGTCGCTGCTAAATCCCGACTTGGAAACAATGCAAAAGGCGATTCAGGAGGCATTTGCAGAATGTGGGGCCAATGACTTAGCACTACTATTTTTCTCCGGTTACAGCTTCATCGATGAGGAGAGCCATCTGTACTTTGCCACTAGGCTCACGACAAAAGATGACTTCAAGATAACAGCAATACCAGCAAGTTTTGTGCAACAGCAGTTGAGTAGTTGTGAGGCTGAGCGACAACTTCTGATTCTTGAGTGTTGCTACATAGATGGTCTGGCTATGGGTTTACCAAAAACAGGTGTAAGCGTTCATATCGATAAGGAATTAGGTGCTAGAGGGCGAACAATTCTCTCGTCTTCCACTACAACACAAACGTCTTTGAAACCTCAAGGAGCAAACCTTTCACCCTACACTCAGTACTTAGTTGAGGGGATTGAGACAGGCACAGCAGATCGAGACGGAGCTGGCGTGATCTACGTTCGTGAATGGCATAGTTATGCAAAGGAAAAAGTCCAGGCTATTGCGCCTGAGTTAGAGCCAGAGATTATCCAGGATGAGAAAGATTTTGATATTGTCCTGACTGTTCTTTTGGATCAACAGCCCCACAACGATCTAGAGGCAGAGTATCGCAAAATCGAAGCGAAGTATGGCAAAATCGTTGAGACTTATGGGCGTAGTGGGGAAATGCCTCATATTGTCAACTACACGTTAGAGAAAAAACAGAAAACATTTGGTCTAACCATTGACAAAGACGCACCGGATGAACTGATTTCCGATCGCGGTATTGACTACACCAAACTACGAGATTTGCTGAAAGCTGGGGAATGGCAAGCCGCCGATCGAGAAACTTCAATACTTCTTTTTAAGGCAGCTAATCGAGAACATGCTGACTATCTCGATACCGCAGCGATTGAAAATTTCCCCTGTGCTGATTTACACACCGTAGATAACCTTTGGGTCAAGTATAGCAACGGGCAATTTGGCTTTAGTTTGCAAAAAGAAATTTGGGTGGGTCTTGGGGGCGAACCGGGTCAGTACAATAACGCCGTGTACGAACAATTTGGTCGTCGCGTGGGTTGGCGCAGCCGTAATGGGGTAATGCTACTGCGAGGATGGATGAAATATGAAGACCTCCATTTTTCCGTAACCTGGGCTCCAGTGGGTCACCTCCCGACAATGGTGGGTGGTAATATAAACGGCTTTGAGGATTTCCGATTCTGGGGAGCCAAGAGTAATTTCTTCGCTCGAATGGATGCTTGTTGGCTGTAGCTTGACAGTTTGAGCAGGGGTTGAGGGTTAAGCATTCACTTAGAAACACTTGGGTTTAACAGGACTTACGCACTAACGCCACCTGTAGGGGCAATCCCCCTGTGGTTGCCCTGTTTTCGCGCAAGTTGTAGAGGCAATGCGTAAGTCCTATTTAAGTTGAATGGCACTGACTTAAGGCGAAAGTTGCAGGTATTAGAGAAAACCCGGACTTGGGGGTATCCCTCAAACCCCTATTGGGGGACAAGCGTCTTCCCTAAACCCCCCGCGCAAGGTGATTAATGCTTAAGTCAGTACCATTCGGTTTAAATTATCAGTTAAAGTTCTGAATGCCTAACCACTAAAGGGTTTGAGTAGATTTGGGTAAAGGATAGTCGTAATAACGCACGATCGCGTCCTGACCCAAAATTCGATGCGCCATCAAAGGGAATTGGGATCGGATAGCGATCGCTCCTGTGCAATCTCGTTCTGTTGTTGTTGTGGTGAACTCTGCGCCAAGAATTGCTGAAATTCTGCTAATGACTCAATAGCGATCGCTCTTCTAAATATTGTTTTTAGTAGGGCAGTATCATTGATTTTATCGATCGCTTCAACAACTGAGCTTGGCACTTCTCCAAATCGAATTTCCAGGATTGCGATCGCATCCTCCCGTCCCTTTTGGAGAATTCCTTGCTCAATGCCCTGCTCAATTCCTTGTTCAATCCCTTGCTCGATCGCCATTCGCTCAATACTGGTTACATACCGCATTCTGAATGCCTCCTCGTAACTTCTGATTTCTTCTTTAAAGCCACGCGCTAACTCTTCTGGCAATACCATCACCCAGTCGATGAACCGGAACAACTCTACGATATCTTCTCGACTGTATCCCCGTTCGTACAGCCCTCTGACCAGTCTTAGTTTCCACTGTAGGCGATTCTCTGGGTTTCGTTGCGTTGCTTTAGTTTGCAGGTGTGCCATGACAATCACGCCAAATGGATTGGTGGTTCGCTCTAGGGTTGCCCACTGCGTTTCGTAGTCTAAAAGTTTGACTACAGGAAACTCTAGAGTGACGCGGCATCCTCCAATTTCATAGCCGTAGTGTGAAGGCCGCCAATTCCGCTCTTCGTCTGCCAATACGGCTAAGCTGATGACTCGCTGTTTGTGGCGGTCAAATAAGCGGTAGTTGTAGGTGTACATTCTCTCGGCAAATTGGCGCTCGTATTGACCTTGAACTTCTATGTGGACTAATACCCAAATTTGTTCGCCTTCAAGTAGCCAAACTTTTGCGACTTTATCAACTAAGCGCCGCCCAATCTCGGCATCTGGATCTAGCTGTTGTAGTTCTGTATCGAGAAATTCGTAGGGTTTCGACCAGTCGATCGCGGCATGGGCTA
Source organism: Chroococcales cyanobacterium (assembly GCA_036703075.1). Classification (GTDB taxonomy): domain Bacteria; phylum Cyanobacteriota; class Cyanobacteriia; order Cyanobacteriales; family Coleofasciculaceae; genus DATNPC01. Next base: position 734 of record DATNPT010000296.1, on the reverse strand, counting down.
GGGGGAAAAAGAATTCCAAAAATTGGGAGAAATATAGCTCGATGACTTCTTTCCAAGGGCTGTCGTAGTCGGTGCGTTGCTCGATCATCCGATACACGTTTTTGGTTGTGGCGTGCTGATGTTACGAGGGTGTATTTCACAAGTCCACCTCACCTTGAGGGGGATATTTAGATGCGATCTCAGTAAGATTGTTGTCTTTTCCAGGATTGCGATCGCTTTTTCTTCCCTACTCCACTAACCGTATTAAATTCTCAAATTAGACAATTTTCGTAGATAATCTGGGAAAAAGAGTGAAATATAGCCCAAATAACTATGCCATTTGACAAAACCTGTAAATATCTTTCAGAGACTTACCCTGACCGCTTTGTTGGTGAGTTATTTTGTCAATTTTTCAAGAAAGGAATTATGCGGGAATCTGTGATTTATCAAGAAATCCTAGAAGAAGGACGCGAAGAGAGTAGGTGGGAAGAGGCACTAGCATACACCATGCGGCTACTAACGCGCCGGATTGGAACGGTAGAGCCGGAAGTGGAAGCACAAATTCGAGAGCTAGCGAGGCAAGAGCTAGAAGAGTTGGGTGAGGCGTTGTTGGATTTCTCGGAACTAGCTGACTTCACTGCTTGGTTACGGGTTCGTCAAGAGTTTGATCGAGATTGTCCCTAAAGCTTGGATGTATGGCTAAAAAAGACCCTGCCAAGTTGAAGAAAGTGTCTGTAAGTATTCCCTTTGGTATT
>DATNPT010000274.1:0-23507 GCA_036703075.1 Chroococcales cyanobacterium | reverse complement strand
TTGACCTGACGCAATTGATCCATCACATTCACAACCTGACCGTGAGCAACTGAGCGATCGGCATTAATAATAACTAGCGATTGAGATTTGGATTCAACTAAAGAGCGCACTGCCACTTGCAGCTGAGAAAGCCGAATTGGTTGACGATTTAGAGCAATTTGTCCATTGGCGCTAATCGTGACATTAATCTCCTCTTGGAGCTGGCTTTGAGCTGTTGTGGCTGTCGGTAAATTAACTGGCAGACCTTCTGAACGAGTTAAATATAAGGTTGAAACGATAAAAAATGTCAGAATTGCGAAGATCACATCGATCATGGGAACGATGTTGATCTGGAAAGGAGCCTCTGACTCATCGGGAAGACGCATAAGCAATTCAAAAGAGTTTCATGATTGACTGGTAATGGGTAATAAGAAGTTCCAATTACCCATTACCTATTACCTATTACCGCCCTTTGTCACTTTCATGAATAATTTAGACTGGCTATAGCAGGTTATCGGTATCCCCTTAAAGGACTGACTTCCAGCACCCCACTGCGTTTAAACACGACTTGAAACTGAGCCAGAGGTTCCTGAGCTACGCTCTCGCCACTGCCACTTTTTACAACAGCTTCTGGCTTGAGTAACGTTTCCAGCGGAGTTTGCTGAACATAATCCCAAGCGGGTTGATTGCGTGGTTCGTAGTCAGCGATCGTACCATCTTTAGTGACTGCCACTCGGTACACCAAACTCTTCGGGAAGGTTGGACTATTTTTCCAGTTTTCGCGAAGCTGCTGACTGAGCTTTTCGTTTAAGTCCTTGAGTTCCGCTGAGTCAGTGATTTCTGGTCCTAAGCTGGGTTTACCCTGATAGCCGCGCCAAGGGCTAATTTGTAGAATACCTCGCTTATCGAACACGACTCGAAACTGAGCAATGGGTTCAGACGCCGTTACAGTTCCTGTGGCCGGAATATAGAGTAACTCCGATAGAGGAGTCTTCTGTGAGGCGTCAATTGGTGTTTCATCAATAGGTTTGTAGCCAACGATCGCGCCGTCTTTGCCAACACCAACACGGTATTCCAAGTTCCGCTCTACTTGACCCCGGTTTTTCCAAGCGCGATTGACCTTGTTGTAAACGATGCGTTGTAAGAGGCGCAGTTGTGTTGGATCGGTAATCTCTGGAGCTGAGGTCAAAACCTTCTCTAGTTCCTCCGACGAGGGGGGAGAGGCTTGAGGTGTTGCGGTTGCCGACGGAGAGGTTTCTGGCGTTGGAGAAGCCGTCTCGCGAGCATTCGGTTGGGGTGTTGCCGGTTTGGGTTCGCGCACCCGTGGCACCGGCACCAAAGAAAGCGCGATCGCGGCAACTGCCAAACTCGTTATTCCTAGTGTGGCAGGTGCGGCTCGCTGCGCGATCGGTTGGTCAGCTTTGCGATAGCGTCTAGAGACTGGCTCTAATGTCACGCTCAAGTCAGGTAGCGTACGCCGATCGGCTAAAAACTGGTCGATTGCCTCCACCAAGTCAAAAAGCTGCACCGTTGTGATATCGAGCTGCCTTGGTCTTCCCTGTTCCATTACGCCATAAGAGGCTGATTGAGCCATCCCCGTGCTAGCTCCCGTTGGGAGAGCCTCACCTACAGGTGTAAGCGTGAATCGGTGCAAATTCTGACCTGGAACTCTCTGCAACTCTACTATGCTCGCCTTGCCCCCATGTCGATGGGGGTGATGCACTTGACTCAAAAATTCCTGAGCATAGTCATTGACGGCTCTAACTAAGCTCTCTAGAAAGTCGCGTCCTCCGCTTAGGGACTGGTTGGTGCCAGTAAAATGGCATTCCGCATTGACCAAGATATTCATCAAGGGTCGGGGATCGAGTTGACTACCGGCACTACCATCACTCAAGCCCTCTAAAATTAAGGTGCAGTTCGGCAAACTGTACTGGCGTCGAATAGTCATGCCACTTCTCCATCGAACAGGCTAGTCCACAAGCGCTGCGTGCCTGAGGTTCCCGTACAAAACAGCAGCTGACTCAACAGCGAGAGTGCAAGTTCATTCAACTTTTCGTTGGAGTTGTAAGCGGATACTTTTGCCCGTCGCGGGTTCATCCGGCTGCGGAAATGCGCCCGGAACCGTTCCAAATACTCAGACAAGCGAAAATGGTGTTCTAGGGGTACCTGCTTCTCATTGAGTTGTTGATAGGCCAGCAGCAACTGACGAATCAACACGGTCATCCGGCGTGCCATATGACAAGCAATCACCACCAATGCCTTTGCTTCTTCGACTTCTAAGGGACGCCGCGTGTGAGAACGCCGTAAGGGATTGGTGCAGCGCAGACGCCAAAGCACGACTCGATTCTTGATGATATCCTCAAGTTCCAGCTCACGAGCCGCAACCAGCATGGCTTCAGCACCTCCCAGTTCCAAAGCTTCAATAGCAAGTAAAATCAGGTCAATCTGCTGCCGAGTGCGTGGCGGACACCCCCGATCTGAAATCTCTGGGTCGGTTAGGTTATCTAAAATTAACGGTTTTGACTGGGCAGGAGGACTGTTTGTCGGCATTACGCTCACAGAAAGATTCATTCCAACTAGCGGTTGTGGGTGAACTGGTTCTTATAAAAGTAAATTCAAGCGGGTTAGTAGCCTGTAGAATAGATGACTTCCTCACACTAACGTTTGTGCCAAATTTTGGCGTTGCTCCATTGACGTTACGTGACGATTCTACTCTGGAGAGGCTATCACCTCATGCTCGATTGTCGGGAAAGGAATAACTTCGACGGGATGAACCCAACGAAACGCCTTCCCCAAGCGGTGACATCTAGTTCTTTCTTCAGTTGTTTATACCTGAATACCTGAAATAATAAAAATAATCGTACTTAATCTCCAGCGAAAGGCAGGTCTTTAGCGGGTTTTCCGATCGAGCAAAAACCGTTCAATCTTCTATTGTAAGATTTGGCAGGGGTCAGATGGCAAGTCACCTCAGACGGTTCTATTTGTTCTGGGCATGCGATCGCGCCACAGATACCAAGCCAAACTTCATGGATGAGTGAGTTTACCTGCCAATGGATTTAAAGTCTTTGATTCGTGATATTCCCGACTTTCCCAAGCCTGGAATTTTATTTCGGGATATCACCACGCTACTGCGTAACCCTGACGGGCTGCGCTACATCATCGATACACTCACCCAAAAGTGTCGAGATGCAGGACTAGAGGCTGAGTATGTGGTAGGGATGGAATCCCGTGGCTTTATTATTGGACCACCCCTTGCTTACCAACTCGGTGCTGGCTTTATTCCTGTCCGTAAACCGGGCAAACTCCCAGCTGCCGTACACACAGTAGAGTATGAACTGGAGTACGGTATGGATCGGCTAGAAGTTCATCAAGATGCCTTTCATCCCGGCAGTCGCGTCTTGATTGTGGACGATCTAATCGCTACGGGAGGAACCGCCGCAGCTACTGCCAAGCTGGTACAGCAGATTGGCTGCGAACTCGTGGGTTTCGGGTTTATCATCGAGCTACGGGATTTAGGCGGGCGTCAGCATCTGCCTGATGTCCCCGTGGTGACGTTAGTCGAATATTAGTCATTAGGGGTTGGTTGTTGGGTAAGCGGTTAATACCTGACAAACCAACGACCACCCCCTAATCACCATTAACATAGGGACAGATGACTTCTTCAACCAGAAATTCTTCCTTTCAGAATGGGTTGGATGCGACTTGGCAGCAGCTAAAAAGTGTATTGACAAGCGAGACGTTTCTCTACGTGCTCAAGCGGCTGTTGCAGGCGCTTTTGACGTTGTTGTTAGCGTCGTTTTTGAGTTTTGTGATTATTCAGTTGGCACCGGGGGATTACTTAGATACCCTTAGGCAAAATCCGAAAATCTCACCGGAACGCATTGAGGAACTACGACGACAATTCGGTCTAGATAAGCCCTGGATCGTGCAGTACTGGCGGTGGTTAGTGCGTGTAGTGACCAAGGGAGACTTTGGCGAAAGTTTTATCTATTTTCGCTCCGTGTCGTCTTTGTTGTGGGAGCGGATACCGAATACATTACTCATGGCGATCGCATCCATTATCGCAACCTGGGCGATCGCGATTCCTCTGGGCATTGTTGCCGCCGTTCACCAAACCAAAGGGGTAGATCGCGTTTTGCAAGTAATTAGCTATGCCGGTCAAGGCTTTCCCAGCTTTATTACGGCTCTGGTATTGCTGATCTTTGCCCAATACACCACCCCTTGGTTCCCGGTGGGAGGCATGACTAGCATTAATCACGCCGATTTATCACCGATTGGCAAAGTTCTCGATATCGCTTGGCACCTGATTTTGCCGACCATTGCTCTGTCGATTACTAGCTTTGCTGGCTTGCAACGCATTACCCGAGGAGAAATGCTCGACGTTCTGCGTCAAGACTACATCCAGACGGCCCGTGCTAAAGGACTGCCAGAAAACCGAGTAATTTACGTTCACGCCCTGCGTAATGCGGTGAATCCCCTAATCACGTTACTGGGATTTGAGTTTGCCAGTTTGTTAAGTGGTGCCTTTATTGCTGAATTTTTCTTCAACTGGCCGGGACTGGGGCGTTTGATTTTGTCAGCAGTAACGGCTCAAGACCTCTATTTAGTGATGGCTAGCTTGATGATGGGTGCCGTCATGCTGATTGTCGGTAACTTATTAGCTGACTTGCTGTTGAAGTTCGTTGACCCACGGATTCGCCTAGAAGATCTTAAATAGCTCAAGGATGCTCATTCCCTACCATGTTTTCCCAAATCTATTACCTGATTCTTTCTAGAGCCGATGGTCGCTATCTGGTTGCCAAGCCTCAAGCGAGTACTCAGGAGTCTGAGGAAAGCTATCTATTAATGTTTCGCGAACGCTTCGATGCTCTCAGCTACCTCAATGCCCACGGAGCAAATGTCGCCGATCGCTTTGCTGTGGAGTCAGTCTCCGGCAATCAATTAAAAGGCGTACTCCAACGCTGGGGCTTCACAGGTGTTGGTATTGTTCAAGACCCGTTAGTTCCCCAAATTGAGTTTCTCACTTACGGTTGAGCGCGCCTCTCTCCCTGCATGAGTAGTAGTAAACGAGGGTTGTAAAGCCTGTTTGTTGTCTGAACAGAGCGACAGCAAGCACGTGTTCCTTGCTACTCCAAGGAAATTGCGACTATTGTGAGGGGCAAATTATTAAGGTTTTTAACAACTCAATATAGATCTGCCTAGATGTAGATTTGCTAGGATAAAGAATTTGTGTAAATAAGTATTAGTTAGTTAGATTCTGGTTACTTTCCAGTCGATTATCAGCCCAAATTGAACAAAATTAGCAAAATGGAGAAGCTTTGTATGAAAAACACTCGCTTAAATTTGTCTGCTCTGTGGAACTCTGTGCGTTTGGTTGTAGTTGGCTTTGCCTGCGCTTTGATGTTATTCTCTAATGCGCTGCCTGCCTACAGTTTACCTAATCCATTTGCTCAGGATAAATCCGAGCAGCCCAGCAGTCCGACTAAGGGTGAAGACCAGCTTCTAGGTATAGAAGAGGGAGCACAAAAGTCTGCTATCAGACAGGACGATCAAGATTTGCTCTCCGGCAAAAATGTTATCGAAAAATCCAATGAGGGTCGTCTCAATGAAGTACAGGGATCTGCTGACATCGAGAAGATGAAGAATCCCTCCAATTCAGGTGGAGAGACGATTGAAGGCATATTGCAAGAGCGCTTAGAAGACGCTACTAATCAAAAGTAGAGGTATAGGGTTAATTAGTGCTTAATCGATCAACCTTAGTGGTTTTGAGTTACTAGTTTCCCCTTCCTCCGTCAGGACGATGCTCCAGGGTTGTTCCTGAACCTTGCACAGGGTAGACGCAGGAGTCTGCCCTATTGTTTTAAAAACAAAATATGAGGCATGGGTACTCAATACACCATGCCCACTTGTCTAAAACAACCTTCTTTCCTTAAAAATAAGGTAAGGTGTGGAAAGATAGTAAAATGGAGAATGCTTGGATCGCGATCGCGACTTAATAGCGTGCCGAGAAGCTATTGTTTCTGCGTCCACCGCCACCAGACGAGCCTCTGTTGTCTTCGCGAGGCTTCGCCTTATTTACTTTCATGTCGCGACCCATCCATTCAGCACCATCTAGAGCTTCAATCGCTGCTGCTTCTTCAGCATCTGAACTCATTTCCACAAAACCAAAGCCGCGCACGCGACCCGTTTCGCGGTCAGTGGGAAGTTGAACCCGCTTGACAGTACCGTATTCTGCAAAAACAGCATTCAGGTCTTCTACTGTAACGTCGTAGGATAGATTGCCTACATAGATCGACATAGGTTGTCTCCAAATCAGAGGGATGTAGAGATTGAAACTTCGGAGAGCAGCCTATTAACAAAGAGCAAAAAGCCTGTCAACAAAAGCAAAACCAACCGAATTAATTCTCTTTTTCAAGATAGCGCATAACTTTTAGCTGTCAAGGCAAGGTTAAAAAAAAATGTTACAAACAGCAATATTTGTACATTTAACGTTGAAAAACTGTTGGAAAAATGTAATCTAGATAACACTATTCCATTCGCTCAAGTTTTCAACTCGCTTGCCAAAATAAAGATTACGGATAAGCTCGCTGCACATAAAACATTGCTTGCTTCATATCCTGGCTTTCTGTTAGTAGTCTTCGACCGCACTTTTGATACCGGAACCCCAAAGCGACCTGTCTCTTATGCCGGAGCGAATTGAGGGAGCTTGTCAACGAGAGTAAGTTGGGTTGAGGAACGTAGGCGCAAGCCTCCTCGAACAGTAACCCTACTCTAAGAGTTGTCTGTTGGGTTTCGCTTACGCTCTACCCAACCTACATGAGTGCTGCGTGCTTGCACTCACATGCTCCCGCGAATTGATTCCTTGCCTAGAGATAAACTCTGAGCAAGGAAGCCCTCGGAAAAGGCTCGCTCATTAATCGGTATTTACTGGATGACTTGGCGCATATAGTCACCCCACAATTTAGCCGCTTGGGCGCTGCTAGCTCTCGTGGGTGATGGCTTATCGTTACCCAACCAGATGCCAGTCAGAATCTGGCGGCTGGGAATGTAGCCAATAAACCAGAGGTCTACATTATCGTTAGTCGTACCCGTTTTACCAGCCTCTCCTTGTCCGATCGCTGCCGCACGGCCGGTACCCCCCTGGACAACGCCACGAAACATAGCCGTCATCGTGTCTGCCACATTCTCACTCAGCACGCGCCGATTCATTCCCGAATCCTCTCGATCCGAGTAAATGACGCGACAGGTTTGGAGGTTTTTGAAATCCTTGCAATCGCTACTGTCAAGCACGCGCTTAATGGCATGAGCGCGGTTAAAAACACCACCATTAGCCACGGTAGCAAAGGCACCCGTCATCTCTAGAACGGAGACTTCACTTTGACCGAGCACTAGCCCAGGTACGGGAACTAGTTTAGACGTGATACCTAGGCGTCGAGCCATGTCAACCACGCTATCTAGGCCGACATCTTGAGCGACGCGCAGAGCGATCGCATTTTCCGACTGAGCGAGTCCGGTTGCCATCGTTGCACTACCGCCAACCCGTTCGCAACCTCGAAACTGTTGACCTTTCCAGACTAGAGGAGCGCAGGAATAGACTTTTCCGGGCGGGATACCTTTCTCAATCGCTGAGGTATAAGTAAAGATTTTGAAGGTAGACCCTGGTTGTCGTAAGCCCTGTGCAGCACGATTAAATTGGCTTTGTTGGTAATCTACGCCGCCAACCAAAGCCAGGATTTCGCCAGTCTTTGTATCAAGGGTGACTAGCGCCCCTTGCGAAAATCCCAAACGCGCGCCATCGCTACCCACGGAACTTCGCAATGCTGTTTCTGCCTTTGACTGAGATTGAAGACTTAGAGCCGTTTCGACAATAAAGTTACCTTCTTGGGCTAACTCTTCTCCCAATAAAGTACGCAGTTCGTCGAAGACATAGCTGTAGAAGTAGGGCGCTTTTGTGCTAGAGAGATACTCGCGAGCTTTCGGGCTGACATCAATACGCGATCGCCTTGCTTCGTTCGCTTCTTGCTGGCTAATCATCCCCAACGCTCGCATGCGATTAATCACGCGATTGCGGAGTGAGAGCGCTATATCGTAATTCTGAATGGGGTTATATTTACTCGGCGCTGGTAAAATCGCGACCAGCGTTGCGGCTTCTGACAATGTCAAATTCTTCGCCGATTTGTCGAAATAAAACTGAGCCGCGTCTTCAAACCCGTAAGCCTCAACACCGAGGTAAATGCGGTTTAAATAGGTCTTTAAGATTTCGTTTTTACTATAGAACGTCTCTAGTTTCAGGGCGACCACCGCCTCCCGAAGTTTTCTCCCTGCACTGTTTTCCCGTCCTACATAGTCTGTAAACAGACTCCGGGCTACCTGCTGCGTTAAAGTACTGGCCCCTTGACGAATCCCTCCACCCCGGAAATTGACGGCTACCGCCCGCAAAATGCCATAGGGGTCTACTCCAAAGTGCCAGTAAAAGCGACTGTCTTCTGACGCAATCACTGCCTTGGGTAGGTAGGGCGAAAAGTCAGTTAACCGCTGCATTTCTCTATGAGCATTGGTACGGGGTTGCCGCAGCGGTACTTGTTCGGCAGAATAGACGACACTCGGCCCTTGGACGCCCAGGGGTAACGGTCGTACCGGCACTTTCAGCCACTCAATGCAGATGAGTAAAACCAACAAAGCTGTTAACGCACCAGCCCCATACAGGCAATAACGAATCGCCAGAATATACCAAGGAGGAGGATCGACGTACTGTAGGCGTACTGATGCCGCTAGCTCTGGCGGTCCAATCGTAAGAACGTCACCATGACGCAGGACTAGGGACGTTAGTCGGCGTTTCCCTCGGTAAATACCGTTTGTTGAATTTTCGTCTTTGATGATAAACGCTCGCTGACGCCGCCCGTAGCGCTCTAGAGACAGGTGGATCTGGCTCACTACTGGGTTACGCACGACTATGTCGCAGGATTTGGAACTGCGTCCCAGCAAGTAGCGCTCGCCCAGCAGAGGGTAAGTTTCTGCTTTATCGGCACCAGCATCTTGTACCAACAATTCCGGTACTCTGGCATTGGGCTTGAGTGCCAGTGCATTAAAGTTAACTTTCGCTTGGATTGTCTGGACTGCCTGAGTCAGCTGAGTGAGCAGCGTTTTCGGCTGTTGGGGGGGTTGGGGGGAACTCATTTTTCAGCGAAGAGCTGTCGGCTTTGTTGCTTTTGAATTATTCTACTCGCAACCCTTCTCGAAGCCGTTGTTAGTTGCTCTTTATGATATGAGGTTAATGCGAGGAATGTTGTTCCTATCCTAGCGATTGCAGCTTTGGCGTTGCGCGAACGTTCAATGGCAGTAGACCAAAACTCAATACACCGAACGAGGCGATCGCATACCCTGGACGTAATACGTTAGCACTTGCGTGCCGCTCGCAGCAATAGTCCTACTTACCATTTCACTTTTTTAGTGAGCAGTTACCAGTTACCAGTTACCAGTTACCAGTTACCAGTTACCAGTGAAGTGTAACAAAGACTATCCCTGAGACGGACGACTCACGACTGACACCATCAAAGTAGCACTGTAAAGATAGAACCCTGAGGTGTATTCGCGTCTACCAAGATTCTTCCCTTGTGGGCTTCGACCACCATCTTACAAAAGGCTAAGCCCAAACCGAGTTGAGTAACTCCTGCAAGAGAATTGCCTACCTCGTATTTCTCAAAAATGCGTTCTCGCAACTCTTCACTAATCCCGATTCCCTCATCAATCACCCGAACGATCGCTTGTGTCGGTGGTATAGAATCTAGCGCTGAGGAGGCTGAATGCTTTGATGAATCCACTTGTACGGTGATCGTGCTATTGGGTGGGGAGAACTTGATCGCATTCGAGAGCAAATTATCGAAGACGCGAAGGAGTAAATTGGCATCTCCTAAGATTGGGTGGCTTGAGCGAGCGAGCTGACTTTTTAAGTGAAGGTTTTTTAAGGCAGCAATTTTAGTCACTCGGAGTAAAGCCTCGGTTGCTAGTTCATTGAGATCGACCTCAACTCGATTGAGCAGCATTTTTCCAGCTTCCATCTTCGCCAGCAATAACAAGTCGTTAATCATTGAATTGAGCTGACGACCCGATGAAACAATTAGTTCTAACCTCGCAATGTTTTTACGTTCCAATTCGCTTTCCAAAAGCAAGTTACCACATAGCAAAATAGTAGTTAAGGGATTCCTTAAATCGTGAACGATCATTTTTGAGAGGTCTTCTCTCAAGTGCAGCGTTGCTTGTAGAGCATCATATTGCTGCTTAATTCGTAACATTGAGCGAACCCGAGCGCGCAGTTCAATACCACTGACTGGTTTGGTTAAAAAATCATCTGCTCCAGCATCGAGCGATCGCGCTAAATCCTCTTTGGAATTTAGGGCTGTCACGATGATAACGGGAATGTGTTTCCAGTGAGGCTCGGATTTGAGGTGCTGGCACACTTCTATACCGTCCATCTGTGGCATCATCACGTCCAACAGGATGACATCGGGTTCGATGGAGTCCATTAAACTCAATGCCTCAAGCCCACTAGCCGCATAGTGCAAGTCGTAACCCTCTCGGTAGAGATGCGCTTCGATGACATCAAACCCATTCGGTTCGTCATCGACAATTAATACAGAATATTTACGCTCCATATCAGCCTCAAGAAGTGGGCGTTGGACAATTAAGCTACCTGTGCATTTACTCCTTTCTCGGTAAACTACCGATCGCTCTAGAAAATTGATTCACGACTAGCTATCGGGTACAGTTCTAGTCGAGCAATGGTTAATTGAGGAGCATCGAAACAACAATTTAACGTTAGAGCTTTGAGTCGTGAATAGATAGTCTAGAGGACTGGAGAAAAGAAAACTGGAGATGATTAAGCAATAAGTAATATTAGAGCAGCAAGGGAGTAACTTGCACAAACGAGTTCTTGATTGCAGCTTAGGAGTAAGGGTTCAGCTTAAGTTATTCCTTACCCTACAATCTTTAACGTTAATTAGCCAGGGAAGATACCCAAGCGCTCAGCCGTCAGAAGGATTGAGATACCCAGTAATAATACTCATTAACTTCTTTAATCCCACTGGCTTGGTTATATACTCGACTGCGCCTGCGGCTATGCATCTCTCTCGATCTCCCGGCATAGCTAATGCGGTGAGGGCAATGATAGGAATGGTAGCAAGATTGGTATCGGAACGAATTCGCTGAGTGGCTTCTAACCCGTCCATCTCTGGCATTTGAATATCCATCAAAATTAGATCGGGCTTTTGCTGCTTTGCAATCTTAACCGCTTCTACTCCATTTCTCGCCAAGCTCACTTGATAGCCGTGAACCTGCAAGTAATCCATCATGGTAGAAATATTGGCTTCGTTGTCCTCTGCTAATAAAATTAAGGGCGACGCTCGCTTAGGTTGCGACGTAACAACTAAAGCTGTCTGAGCCGAACGATCCGGTGCTTCGACAAAAATCTTACTCAAAGCCGCCTGGAACCGCTGACGGGAGATAGGTTTGAGCAGATATTCTGATGCTCCAAGTTCCAGGGTTCGCGCTCGCTCATCCACCACCGAAATGACCAGCACCGGAATGTGCTGCGTGGCAGGGTTGACTTTCAACTGAGCCAAAACCTCTAAGCCGGATAAATTAGGCAACAACAAATCCAGGATAATTATATCGGGATGGCATCGTATTGCCGCTTCAACTGACCCTTCACCCAGTGGATGAATGGTGGCGGCGGCACCGAGTTCGTCCAAGTAGCGGGAGACTTGCGTGGCTGCCGCCTCTGAATCTTCAACAATTAAAGCTTGTTGAATGCTTGGCAATCCCCTATCTGTTGGTTCTTGTTCGCGAAGACGTTGGATTATTTTATCCTGCTTTTTCCAAGGTAGAGTGATTGTGAATCGGCTGCCTTTTGCAACCTTACTCTCTAGGGAAATGCTGCCACCGTGTAATTCTACAATCCGCCGCACTAGCGCTAAGCCCAATCCCGTGCCGGAATAGCGACGAGAGAGACTGCTATCGAGCTGTACAAATGGCTTGAATAAGCGATCGAGATTTTCTGGGGCAATACCAATACCCGTATCAATGATGGTGAACTGAATAATCTCACTTTCTGAATCGGCTTCAACCTCCAGCCCAACTTCCCCGCCATCCGGGGTAAACTTCACGGCATTGCTTAACAGATTAATCAAAACTTGTCGAATGCGGCGCTCGTCGGCGTCAACATTCTCTATGCCATCGGCAATCTCGCAGTTGAGTTTAATCCTTTTATGATGAGCTTGCTGTTTGACAAACGTCAAGCTGGATTCGCAAAGACTTTGCACGCAGATGGAGTCAAGTTCCAGCTCCATTTTTCCCGATTCAATTTTCGAGAGGTCGAGAATATCATTAATCAGTTCCAGTAGATGTTTACCGCTTTGCTCGATCGTCGCCAGTGACTTGTGCTGCCGCTCGGTTAAGGTCCCATAGACTTCTTCTTGCAAAGCTTCAGCTAGACCCAGAATCGCATTGAGGGGAGTACGGAGTTCATGACTCATACTCGTCAGAAACTCATCTTTGAGGCGAGTTGCTCTTGCTAACTCCGCATTGGCGAGACTAATTCGTTCGCTGCTTTGGCGCAATTGCTCGTCAGCGTTCTTCCGTTCAGTGATCTCGTAAACCAAAGAACACGACCATAACAATTCGCCCTTCTCATCAAGTACGGGACTAGTAGACATGTAGACCCATAGCTCTTTTCCCTCCTTTGTCTTGAGTTTAAACTCATGTTTTTGGGCCATACCCTGTTTGCGCCGAGCGAGATTGGTGTTGGTGGTGGGTCGAATGGCTTCATCTATGAAGTCATCCATGGAACGTCCTAACATTTCTTCTTCGGTATAGCCCAGCATCCTTGCCATGGCATGATTGACGTAATTCGTCTGGGATTGGCTATCAATCACCCAAATGCCTTCCTCGGCGAGTTCGACGATTTGCTGGTATCGCGTTTCGAGTTCAACAGCACGGCGTTCGAGGGTTTCATTCAGCCGTCTAATCTCTTCTTCGGCTCGCTTGCGCTCCGTAATGTCGGTGAGAAACGTCATCACAAAAAGACCATCGTTAGTTTGAATGGGACTCAATCCAGCTTCGATCGGAAACTCGGTTCCATTCTTGCGTCGAGCATACAAATTTTTCGTTTTGCTCATCGATCGCTTGGTCGGGCAATCTCGATAGTCAGCGCGATGTTCGGTATGGCGGTGATGGTATCGCTCTGGCATCAAGAATTCAACCGTTCGTCCTAAAACGTCCGTCGGTTCGTATCCGAATAATTCTTGGGCTTTCGCGTTGAAGATGACAATTTCACTGTTGGGATTTGTGACAATCACAGCTTCTGATGCCATTTCCAGAAACGTGCGGAATTTGGCTTCACTTTCTCGCAGCGACTCCTCGGCTCGTTTGCGATCGCTAACATCATGAACGATCAAAAACAGAAGGAGGCGGCCTTGAATTTCCACCGGACTGGAATAAATTTCCACATCCCGAATTTCTCCGGAAGCGAGTCTGTGACGAGACGTGAAGTAATCCCCCTCCTGGGATTTTGCCCGTCTAATCAGTGCTTCTACCTGTTCGGGTGGCAGCGCGTCGATCTCCCAGATTGTCTTGGCTATCAGTTCTGGCTTAGAGTAGCCATAGAATCTTGATGCTGCTGGGTTAACCTCAACGAGCGCGCCCGAATCAGGGTCGATTATCAGCTTCACCGCATTGATTTTCTCAAACATGGCACGGAAGCGTTCCTCGCTAGAGCGCAATGCCTCTTCTGCTTGTCGGTGTGCCAACTGCGTCCGTAAAGCCGCAATGCCAAAGGCTAAGTCTGTAGCGAGTTCGGTAAGCAACTGGACTTCGGCTTCATCGAAGGCGTTGACTTCGCTGGCATAGATGCTTAAAGCCCCGATGGCTTGACCTTCAACCATCAACGGTAGGGCGATTGAGGACGCAAAACCTCTCTGGGTGGCAGCTTCGCGCCAAGGCAGGTAACGCAGGTCAGTTAAAATATCTTGGACAACACTGACTTGGTGCGTGCGAATTGCCGTTCCCGTGGGACCGCGACCGCGTTCCGTGTCAGACCAATTAATCTGTAAAGATTCGAGATGTCCTGCGGTAAATCCCACCTGGGCTACTGGACGCACGCTTTTCTCCTCATCGGACTCGGCAAAACCAATCCACGCCGCACGATAGCCACCGCATTCGACAATGATTTGGCAGATGTCTTGCAGCAACGTGGTTTCATCGGCGGCACGGACGAGCGCTTGGTTGCAGGCACCAATCGTATGAAGTGCTCGGTTCACTTGATAGAGTTGTTGCTCCGACTGCTTGCGATCGGTGATATCCTGGGTCACTGCCATTCCCGCCGAGACTTCGCCGCGTTCGTTGCGAATGGGTAGCACTTGCATCAGGGAAATCCGTTCAGCATGGGGAATTTCAGCCGTGCTTGCTGTTCCAGCGATCGCGCCGCGATACAGGGGTTCGATCGCTTCGCAGGTTTCTGGGGGAAATGCCTCCCAAATCGTCTTGCCTTCGAGTTGCTTGCTCGATAAACCTATAGATGCTAATCCTCTACCGTCTACCAGGATGTATCGCAAGTTAGCATCAAACAGGCTAACTGTACCATTGGGGAAGTTTTCGATTAACGTGCGGTATCGAGCTTCGCTGTCTTGCAGCTTGCGATCGCGATCGGTTAATTTCGCCGCTAGACGGTTCAATAGATAAGCCGCTAACAGCGAACCACTAATGCCAATCCCTGCGACGAGGCTGAGGACGAGCCAAGTTAGCCGTTGTTGTTGCTTCAAGTGGTCGTTACGGTGAGCCTGTAAGCGTTCCTCTTGGACGAGGAATTGCTCGATCTCAGCTTTTGCCCTGTCCATAATTTGCTTACCCGCGATCGCTTGGGCAACAAACTCCGGTGGATGAAGGGTCTTCTCCTGCTGGAGAGTGCTAAGCTGTCTCAACCGATTCATACTCGTCACTTTGGTTTGGACTAGCTCTCGAATGCGATCGAGTCGTTGAGTTTGGGCAGGATTATCGGCAACTAGCTGCTTGAGGCGATCGAGAGAATCTGGCAGAAGGACAATCTCTGATTCATAAGAAGTGAGGAAATCTTGACGACGGACAATTTCGTATCCCCATACTCCTGATTCTGCATCTAACAACGCCGTCAGTAATCGTCCCGTTTCTAGCCGGACTTGTTGAGTATGTTGCACCCAAGATTGCGCTTTCGTCGTTTTGAATTGCAACCAGCCAAACGCGCAAAGTGACACCACCAGACAGGATACTGGGATAGCAAGGATAAACTTTCCTCGTTGTTGAACCAGCGAGCTGCGCCAGTGAGATGAGTGGTGTTGAGGGTCGGTATTCATTTCGGCGGACGTTCGATCGAAGATTACCCAGTTAGAGGCTATTTGGGAATTGGCTCAACAGCGCTCAGTGACCTGTTGGTTGCTGGTTCTCATTCGAGCAAGAATCCCCACCTTAAGCTAGCTCGTTTGTGCCGCTTACGGTTGTAGTGGCAGCTCAATGTTCTTATAGTTGTCTTTCGCATCTGCTTTTTGGCAACAGGAGGGGCGTATAGCTCTTTGCTCCCGTACAAGGGTTAGTTGCTTTCACACTCGTCGGAAAACTGACCACTACAGAACATGACCCCGCTGTCGGTTATCATCTTAAGGCTAAGGGACTTCCGAAGGATAAACTATCCCAGCTTGGAGTTAGTAGACAGTTAACCACTAACTACTAACTACTCGCCAGCCCTCATCTGAGTATTTATTTGCTTGGAGTTCCCTAAGTGTGTCTTCCTATGCCAGCAATGCTTGCCTTGAGAGAAGCTTTTTCTCTTCTAGAAATCTAGGGCTACTGAAAGGCTCCGTTTAGAAAATGGGGGAAGCTTACGTTCGATGAGCAATTCACCACCTCGTGCAAGGTTCAAGGGAATAGGGTTAAAAGCACAACGTAACTTTCACCTTGTTTTCCCGCGAACCGCTTAATCTTTTCTCTTTTCCTGCCAAACGATGCCGCTCGGCTTTAAACAGAGGCATAGGAAACTTGGAAAGCTTTAACTGGGTCGCATTGATTGAGCAAAATTATAAATAGCTCCACACATCACCGTGAAAGTATTGATTATGAAGTTTCAGCTCAATAGGTCTGGTGGCAGGGTATCTCAACCTTCTCCTATCTCAAAACTAGTAGGTTCGAGAAGGTCAATGGAGGCAATCAGCAAGGGCACGCTGTGTGCCCTCTGCTTTGCGGTGTCCTCTGCGATTGCTATACCAGCCAAAGCAGCTGAACGCTTAACTCTGCGCTTGGGTCCCTTTGAGCAATCGGTCGCGATCGGCGATTTAGAGCAGTTTGCCGAAACGGGTAAGGTGACATCAGCACTCAAGCCCTACCAAGCGGTACTGACGCCTCAGGTACGGCAGATGTTGACTAGACACCTCCAGATTGACCCGAATATGACGGAGAAGTTTATCAATGACTTACTCCGTTCGTCGGATGGTGCCCGCTTACTAGAAAAAGTGGGTCTCGCACTTCCCGATAGCAGCTTAGAGCAATTACAAGCAGCGCTATTTATCGCCGCACGGCAGGCTGACGGGTTGAGCGTGTTGGGTTTTTTACGAGCTTACCCCAAAGAAAATGTGACCGTCGATGCATCAAGCGCGATCGCAATCGCGCTTCAGCTCAATCTCTCTTACTGGCAGAGCAAAGCGGTCGGTCCTATGCTAGAGCAGGAACTTACGGTAACCGACGGTTCCCGCTTCCGTCCTAGTTTTGACCCCTCTGAGTCGGGTTCTCAGTACGTACAAGAGCAGACGGTGATGCTGCGCGATCGACAGCGCAATCGCTCCATTCTGGCAGACCTTTACTGGGCTTCCCGTACTGATGGGCCGCTGGTTGTTCTCTCCCACGGTTTTGGTTCTGACCGCAAATTTTTAACCTACCTAGCACGTCATTTAGCCTCCTACGGTCTTACTGTTGTCTCGATCGAACATCCCGGCAGCAACTTTACTTGGCTCAGTGGTGTCTCCTTAGGCGGCAGTCCTGGTGATTTACTGGCAGCATCGGAGTTTATCGATCGCCCGAAGGATATCAGCTTTGTGCTAGACCAGTTAGCTGAAATTAATCGGGAAAGTGGCGAACTACAGGGCAAACTGAATACGCAGCAAGTCACTGTAATTGGTCACTCTCTGGGCGGTTACACCGCTTTAGCGTTAGCTGGAGGAGAACTCCATCTCAAGGAACTGCGCCAGTTTTGTAAAAATAGCAGCCCTCTCGGACGCTCGCCTGCTGACTGGTTTCAGTGTGCGGCAGCCGACTTACCTGATGTCAACGAGCAACTACGCGATCGACGGGTGGTCCAGATCGTTGCACTTAATCCCATGACAGGGCGGTTATTTGGCAGCAAGGGTTTGTCTAAGGTAACGATTCCCACTTTAATTTTGACGGGCACGGAAGACGCGATCGCACCGTCGTTAGATCATCAGTTACGGCCCTTCTCTCAGTTGGGTGGTCCTAAATACCTGCTTTCCGCGATCGGTGGCACTCACTTAAGCGTTACTGACCGAGCGAATCTCAACGACGCTTTAGCTCGCAGTACCCTGGTTAAAGAGCATATCGGTAAAGAAGCCGAGCCGTTGCGACGCCTGGTTCGAGGTGTCAGTTTAGCCTTCATCAAACAATTGACACCCGAAGCTGACACCTACAAACAGTTTTTAACCCCAGCCTACGCCCAATCCCTCTCAACGCCAACCATGGCGTTGCGCCTGAGTAAAGAATTACCAGCAACCATGGCAACATGGTTTCAGGTTTTAGCGGTTGGCAATCAACAGGTTGCCATCCGCCTACCCGATCTGAGTCAATTCTCGTTAAACGCCTTTAAATGGCGTTTTTCTGTTTCTTCTAACACGGTGTCACAAGTGGATTGTTGTACAGGCGAACTCAATCAAGTCTTTACCAACCTCGCCGTTCATTCCCATCAACGCTTGACGAACATTAGCTGAGCGGATGGCACGTTAACTAGCTTGAAAATAACGCTGACGGCTTCAGGGCAGAAGGAATAAGAATTTTCATTCCTTTGTTGTGAGCGCAGCTCGTGGTGCCTAACTTGAGTGGCGGCGAAATTCAATAACATTTTGTTTAATCGTAACTTCGTAGCCTTCAAAAAAGTCTTGCCCCAACAGTCCAATCGGCATGCTAGGAGGCGCGATCGACACGAGCATTTTTCGTTTGAGGCGACTATCGATTTCCATCATCTTGACATAGGCAACCGGCAAGGCTACCACTGACCCATCTGCAATGACGCTCTTACTAACTCCTACGGCCTGCAATTTCAATTCATAGGCCATTGCTAGGGTAATGAGAGTGCTAGTGGCACCCGTATCAAAGAGCATGTCGTATTTCTTTTTGCCATCAAAGGTGACTTCAATAATGGGTGTTCCACCATTTCGACCTTTGATGGGAGTAGAGAAAAATTGCGGACTGACATCGCCCTGGGTCGTTTTTTTCGGTGGAGGCGTGGCTTTTTGCTTAGCCTCTGCGAGAAAACGCTGATACTGACTGAGCTTTTGTTGAGCCAGTGCATGCTGGCTACTAGAAGCTGGTACCGATTTCAGCAATTGAATAGCCTGTTGCCAGTGGCTAGCAGCTAAGCTCCAATCCTCTCGTGATACGGCTGATTGACTGATGGTAACTGCACCTGTGGCAATGTCGATAGCTTTTGCGTAAGCCTCAGATGCTGATGCTGTGGTCGTGGTGGCTGCATTTTTCGGCGCTGTAGCTTGCTTTTTTGCCGGTGATGCCGCTGGTTTGGCAGAAGGGGAAGCAGCCGACTTGGCAGTAGGCGAGGCCGCTTGCTTGGGAGAAGGCGACGCAACTAGTTTCTTTTGAGATGTCGCTTGATTTGGAGAAGGTGAGGTGGCAGGTTTTGCCGCAGACTTGGCTACAGGTGAGGCGGTTTGCTTCGGGGAAGGTGAGGCAGCAGGCTTGGCAGCAGGCGAAGCGTCAGGGCTAGACGATGGCGAGGCTGAAGGTGTAGCCGCCGCTGGACTTGAAGGGTTGGCAGAATCGTTGCTGCTACAAGCAATGCTGCCCAATGCCAAAATTCCTGATAGAGCAATCAGGGTGCCGGTTTGGGGAGACAGTCTCAACATAGATCAATTATTTATATCCCTGGGCGAAGCTGGAGAAACACTTGTCCCTTGCAGTCGGCTTAGCCCCGCCTGCATCAGAATGGCAAGGTAAGTAGAAAAAACTTTTACTTATAGAAAAAATGAAATAGTAAAGCCAATCTTACCCAATATTAAACTTATCTCTTTCTACAGAGGGATGTCAATCAAAAAGCCTGTAGGCATGTCAAGATGGCTTGACGTTAGCAATCGCTAGTTTTTCGGTCAAATTTCTTCTCTGAGCAAGGACTGAACCGTATTGAGCAATTCTTCGGGATGGCAAAGCTTGGAAACATAGGCATCTGCACCTTGCTTGCTACCCCAGTAGAAGTCACATTCTTCCGCTTTATTGGAATACATGAGTACAGTTGGCTTATGGTGTTTTTCTTTGGCTTTGAGCCGACGGCAGACTTCGTAGCCATTCATTTGAGGCATGATGATGTCGAGAATAACTAGTTCAGGACAATAGCTCTCAGCGAGGGATAGTGCTTCAACACCATTATTAGCAAATACGACATTGGCTCCGATGCTTTGGAGAAGTTTAGAGAGGATTTGGCGTTGTACGCGATCGTCCTCCACCACAAGAACTGTACCCATGATTGATTGTTTTAAGGAACTGCTGTTTATCCTTACACTTTGAACGGGTGCAATTCCGCATTAAGCTAATACGCATTTCAGTTGCATATTCATATCCAAATTTTTTGTCAGTGGTCGGTGGCCGGTCGTCCGTTGTCACCGCTCGCTGACGACGGACTCCAAAACCTAGGTTCACCGACGTGAAGATTTTAGATGCACATCAGCTTAAGAAGAGAACAGGCTTACAACTGACTTGCAATTAACTCTGGTCCTGTTGTCTGACTCGTGCGTTCTAGAAATATTGGCTTTAAGCCTGCTGCTTTAGCGCCCTGATAGTCTTGTTTGAAGCTGTCACCAATATGCCACGCATCCTGGGGTTCGCAGTAATGTTTTTGTAAGGCTGTAATAAAAATTTGTGGGTCAGGCTTAGCAAAACCTACCTCTGTTGAAATTGTGACGGAGGTAAAAAATTCCTCTAGTTTCAACGCTTTTAAGACCGAGTAGAGGCGAGAATCAAAATTAGACAAGATCCCTAACTGAATCCCAATTCGTCGCCATTGTTCCAGAGCAGGGAGAACATCAGGATAGATAAACCACGGTTCGGGGGTTGTGAAGTGGTCGTATAATTCTTTAAAGAAATCGGAAAAGTCGGCAAACTGCTCGAAAACACCAGCTTGCCTGAATGTAGTTTGAGCGATCGCTTCCCACCATTCAAATTCGCGCCGGGGAATCTCTTGCGAGTCGGTTCCTGGAAAAACTGGTGCATCGGCGGCAGCAAAGGCATTATAGAACGCTTCATTCAAGATTTCAGGCGAGGCTTGAACGCCAAACTTACGTGCAATAGCGCCATACACTTCGCCCACACTTCCCCGAATCCCAAATAGCGTCCCAACGGCATCGAGAAAAATGACTTTTGGTTGTGACATTGTGGTTGGTTATTCGTTATTGGTTGTTAGTTATTAGCCTCTTAGACCAACAACTAACAACTATTAACCACTATCAGCGACCAGACAGCAAATCTAGCACGGGTTGAGCTAACCAGTTAACACCAACTCGTAACTTGTGCTCTAAGGTCGGCATGCGATAGAGATAGGCAAGACGCCGAGCGAGATAAGCTAAAGAGCCATCGAGCTTGATTCCTAAACCTGTCAGGGTGGCATTATCTGTGCCTAAGGTCATCATCTCGCCTAAGTGCTGATAGCGGAAGGGAAGCAGTGGTCTTCTGGTGAGGGAAGCCCAGATATTCCATGCCGCGTAGTCAGCCTGCTGGAATGCCGATTGTGCTGTACTCGGAACTTGTTGACCTTCCGCATCGTGGCAATCGGCTAAGTCACCTAGGGCAAAGATTTCTGGATGGTCGATCGCTTGTAGTGTCGGTGTTATCAGGAGTTGGCCCCGTTTGTTTTGTTTGAGGGGAAGCGATCGCACCACGGGTGCGACTTTGGTTCCTACTGTCCACAGTACTAGATCGACGGGAATCGTATCGACTTGTGCTTTATATAACAGTGAAATGGTATCCGGCCCGACTGACTCAACTTCGGTTTCCAAGTCGATCCAGACATTGCGATCGTCTAACGCTTTTTGCGCCGCCTCTCGATTAAACTCTGGAGAGGTTCTGAGAATGAGATCGCTCAGTTCAATTAATCGCAGTCGTCCCCGTTCTCCCAATCGCTCAGCCAGTTTGCACGCTAACTCGACCCCACTGTAGCCAGCACCAACAATGGCTACCCGGATTTTATCGTTGCCGGATTCTTCCAAAATCCGCAGCCGTTCTTCTAGGCGATAAGCATCGGTAACGGTGCGAAATGGAATGGCATATTCAGCTACCCCTGGTGCCATGTCGAGCGGTGTCTCACCACCTAGCGCCAATACCAAGCGATCGTAAGAAAACTCTGGACCATCGTGCAATTGCACGCGATGCTCATCGACATTAATTCCTGCGACGGTAGCCTGAGTGAAGCGCACACCGGTGTTGACCAGAAGTTCTTCAAACGGTGGAGCAAT
Source organism: Chroococcales cyanobacterium (assembly GCA_036703075.1). Taxonomy (GTDB): domain Bacteria; phylum Cyanobacteriota; class Cyanobacteriia; order Cyanobacteriales; family Coleofasciculaceae; genus DATNPC01. The sequence continues at coordinate 1,773 of DATNPT010000274.1, read as the reverse complement.
TTCCCAGGTTTGAAGTTCGCCAGTAAGTAATTCATACAAAAGTGGCGAAAATAAGAATCGATCGTTTTGATCGACCAATATAATTTCTGGTTTTTGGGGCTTTTCCCAAGGTAGTTGGCTCAAGCGCAGGGCAGTATAGAGACCCCCAAAGCCTCCACCGAGAATACAGATGCGGATGGGTTGTTCTGTCATCGTTTAAAGCACGGGCGTCCGAGCAGGGAAACTACTTTCAGGATAACAAGGATAGTTTGGAGCTAGCGATCGCGATTAGTGAGGTTTTTCCCTACTATCTGACTTTAAAATAAGGTAGAGGGCTTTTATGCAGAAGGAATAAGAATTTTAATACGTTGTGATGCACGCAGTTCATGATGACTACTAACCACTAAACTGACGTGTCTTCTAAAAAATATCCCCCTACTTGTTAACACTGGTTTTCTCAAATAACTCTGCTTTCCTAATAGAGTTAGAAGTATTTTTTATACCCCTTCAATTCAAAGCCCATCACTACATCAAAACTTTAAAATCTATCTCAGGATAGATGCTGTATAATTCTTAAAAGATTAGCCAATAGACTTTAAGCAGCAATTAAAGTTGAATTGGGCTAGAGACTATCAATTTCTGGCTTTAACAGGTCTTGCTGTACATCAGCTCGAAACGACCCGAAAGTAGACGGTAAAACGCAGGAAAGATTGTCGGTGAGGAGGTTTGGTTTTTGCGTTGAGACCGCAGGCTCAGGGCTGGGTTTATATGTCGCTTCAGTAAGGCAAGACTGATGCTGTACCCAGCTCGCCCAAGAGGTAGTTAATAATACTCAGTCGTAAGCATCTATCAAATGTTAAACGATACAAGACTTTCAGCACTTCGACCGGAATACGAGCAACTCTTTGCTAACTGCAAGATTCGCCGCAATTGGGTAGAGCGGATTGGGCAAGTGACGCAGACCATTCTGACAAATCGCGATCGCTACGATAGAGTGGCTAAAGTCGTGAATCCCTTAATGCCTTGGTATGTTGTGGGACTCCTTCACAGCTTGGAAACCAACTTTGATTGGCGCAGCCATTTGCATAACGGCGATCCGCTCACAAACCGTACCGTTCGCTACCCTCCCGGTCGTCCTCAAAAAGAACCCTTCAACGGATGGGCAATTGGTTACACCTGGGAAGAGTCGGTGGTAGATGCCTTATGTAGTATGGGGTTTGACCGTGCGAAACAGTGGGATCTGCCAGGTGGCATTCTCTGGCATCTGGAATGCTATAACGGCATGCAGTATCGCGCTAGTGGTCTGTACTCTCCTTATCTCTGGTCGGGAACCAATTGGTATCACAAGGGCAAGTATGAGAGTGCCACGCAGTATAACCCTGAATTCGTATTTGAACGGGTAGGCGCTGCGACCGTGCTGTTCTATATGTACTACAGGAATTTACTGTCACAAGAGCAGACACAAGCGGTTGCTTGGACAACTGCGATTGCTGCTCCTAACGCGATGAGTGTAGGGTCAGGAGCGAGAAGCGATCGCACTTCTGTTGCAACGCTTGCGCCTCCAACTCCGGCGGTACCAGTATCCTCCAGTGTAGGCAAGTTAACGATCAAAAACCCTACAGGTCAAGGAACATACCTGAAGCAGTCAATGGCGCAGTCCAATATTTTACCTGACAGCCAAAAACGCTGGGCGAACAATAATAGCGAACTGCCCCTGCTCCACTGGAGTACAGTAAACGATCACTATGCAATCGTCCTAAATGGCTCACTCGATGGATTGCAGAAGTGGTTTGT
>DATNPT010000271.1:0-7868 GCA_036703075.1 Chroococcales cyanobacterium | reverse complement strand
GTATTGCGAATGCCAGTGATATATACGGGACTGCCGGGGAATGGGTTATCGGGCGGCACTTGTCCTTCCGGTGTGAGGCGCAAAATTTTACCTGCCAGACTTTTCACATCCTGGGAACTGTCTGGATTTCTGGCATCACCCGTGCCGATATAGAGCATGCCATCGGGACCAAAACGAATTCGACCTCCATTGTGGTAAGCCGCAACAGGAATATTGTCGAGGATAATGCGATCGCGTGATGCACTCAGTTCATCTTGAGCAAGCCGCCACCGTTCAACGCGATTCACTGGTGAGCCATTCCCAGATGCCGTGTAGTAGATGTAGAAAAATCGATTGTTAGCCACATCCGGATGCACAGCAATCCCAAGTAATCCGCCCTCTCCACTGCCACTGACGTTAATGGTGGCAACAGGTTGTGGGCGAAGTTTACCATTGTGCACTAATCGCACACGTCCAGGTCGTTCCGTAACTAGCATGTCTCCATTCGGCAAAAAGGCAATTCCCCAGGGTACTTCCAGCCCAGTTACTACCTCCTCAACACGCACATTGACTTGACCTGGCGGACCAAAGCCATTTTCAACTAAATTACAGGTAGTATTTTGTGCGACTTCCTGAATAGATGGAGGAGTTTGTTCTCTCGCCTGGGATTGTGCTGAAGGGGTGTTGTTTGGTTTGGATGTTGCCGGTTGTTGAGGTTCTTGCGTGCAAGCCGCCAACCCAAGCATGCTAATAATTAATCCAGTTGTGAGGATACTTTTGAGCTTCATAGTCACCTCTCATTCTGAAGTTTTGCCTCACACACAGATTGATGTAGTTAATGCTAACGACACAGACCCGCATTGGCATTCGCTCTATAGATAGAGGCTATCAATGAACACGCGATCGGGAAAAGCCGAACTTCTAAAATCCCAAATCTGCCTTAGCTGCTTCTGCTGCCGCAAACACTTCTTCATCCGGCATTTCTTCCCAAGACGTATCTCCAATCTCCGCATAGAATGTTTGGTCGTAGGGACGAGTCCTTACTACCACTGGCATCGGCACGGCATGACCTAAAATCAATGCTTGTTGTTTAGAATCCAGCTTTGACAACACCGATCGCAAACTTTGTCCCCCAGATACACCAGTAAAGATTGCCTCGATATCCTTGTCATCATTCAGCAAGGCTGTAATCCGGGTACCAATCTGGGACATCACTTCATTATCAATCCCCGAAGGCCGCTGATCGACCACCAATAAGGTAACGAAGTATTTACGCATCTCACGGGCGATAATGCCAAAGATGGTTTGGCGAACTGTAGCGGAATCGAGAAAGCGGTGAGCTTCTTCAATGGTAATCACCAATTGGCGAGGGCGATCGCTCAGATTTTTCGTCTGCAAAAACCGTTCTGCCTTCTGCACGTAGCTGGCATGAATTCGACGGCTGATCACGTTGGTGGCCAACATATAGGACAGCATGTTGGATTGAGAACCGAACTCAATCACCACATGCTTACCCGCTTCTAGCGATTGCAAAATCTGACCCACATAATTATGGGGGCAAGCACTTCGCATATACTTCAACTCATCTAGGCGCAGGAGTTTACGCTGCAAGGCCATGATCGAGGACTTGTTCCCTCGCTTCTCATCGCAAAACATCTGGATGTCTTCATTGGTCATATTGAGCAACTGAGTAATCCAGGATTTGCCAAACTCATTGCGGAGGATAATCGCGTTTTCTAGACTGGCCTCCGAAAGATTTAACTCTTGACGCACCAGCATGATATCTTCCACTTCGAGCTGGTCGTAGCTGAGATACAGTTCTTGGGCGTCACGTATCCCTCGACGTTTGGTGGATTCGGGGTCGAGGGTATAAATTTGCACTTGTCCGGGAAATAGCTGCCGCAAGCCTTTCACCGTGCTGAATTGCTTGCCTTCGGAAACCGCTTCCCAACCGTACTCCGAGTGCATATCAAAAATCAGGTTCACCGCTGCCTGCTTGCGGATAATCCCCGATAGCAACAAACGGGTGAGGAAGGATTTACCCGTACCGGATTTACCAAAGACACCGTTGCTACGTTCGACAAAGCGATCTAGGTCTATGCATATCGGAACATCCATGTCAAGAGGATTGCCGATCGCAAAGTTGCGGCGAGTCGGGTCATCTTCCCAACCAAAAACCGCACGGAAATCCCGTTCGCTGGCGTCGTAGACCTGAGAGAAGTGGCTGGGGATTGTTTTTACTGGCAGCAACTCCATGCTCTCGCTACTTTGTGCTTGAAAAGAAGCTAAAGATGTGTTGCCGTTGAGGGTAACACCTTTCTCCTCTGTTCTCAATTCTTGTGGTGTAAACATCAACATTGGGGTGAGATTCACCGTGCCAAAGGTGCCACTGCCCGCCAAAACTTCTCGTAAGAAATCGTCATCTGGACTAGGAGGATTGGCAAGAATCCGTTGGCTGGAAGTTCCTAACGTGACATCAGTGAGCATGCAGAAAAAACGCGATCGCATCCCCTGAACCACCAAGAACTTACCCACCCGCATATCTTCCACCGAGACATCCGGATGCAATCGCACTTCCAGTCCTGCGGAAAGAGAGCCTTGAATGACTGAACCTAAGGGCTTGTCCAAATCCATCACTGAAACTGCTGAACTATGCAAGCCTATCTTACGTTCATTTTTTGTTCCTGTTGCCTATTTTCTGTCACTTGAGGTGACTTTTTCGTACTTTTTGATCGCCCTAATGAGTAAGTGTACTTCTATCAGTGTTAAAACGAATTAAATTAACCTCTTTTTTGACACAAGCATGGAGTAACTTAGCCTCTAATTCTCTAGTCCTTAACGTCTGCGATCGTGTTCTGCTACTGCGCCAGTGTCCAGGTAAAAGTGCAGTCGTTGGCACTCTTGAGGACTTAGCGTTCAACCGCTTCAAACGCTTCAAAACTTCTGCAAAGCTGTATTAAGTCAGTGCCAATTGACTTCAGTCAAACGATATGACTTGCCGCATGCAAGTCTTTTTTTTGCCGCGATATATTGGGGACTGAGATATTTTTAGTCCCCAAGCCATGCCTATGGCTACTATTTTATGAGTCTGCTGAATCGATTCGTTGTGCTTTTCCAGCATTGTGCTGAGTTGATACCGTTTACTAACCGGTCAAAACCGATACGGTGGCGATCGCAAATTTTGGCTTTCTTGGGGATGGCTATACTGCTATGGGGCATGTCGCCTGCTGTCGCATTAGCTCGTGCTGAGACTCCCATAACTGCCTCCACCTCCATCCAGCCTTACCTAGATCGAGTGATCCAACGAGTAACGGAGTTTCAACTCGATAATGGCATGAAGTTTATTGTTCTAGAGCGTCATGAGGCACCCGTCGTATCTTTTTTGACCTATGCCGATGTGGGCGGTGCCAACGAACCGGATGGCAAAACGGGTGTCGCTCACTTTTTGGAGCATTTAGCGTTTAAAGGAACGACTCGGATTGGAACGCAAGACTATCAGGCGGAAAAGCCACTGTTAGACCAGTTAGATCGATTGTCGGAACAAATTCGAGCCGCCAAAGCGACGGGTAAAGAGGCGGAAGTTGCCAAGTTGCAAGCTGAGTTTAGTAAAGTCGAAGCAGAAGCGACCCGCTTAGCGAAGCAAAATGAGTACGGTCGAATTGTCGAGCAAGCCGGAGGCGTCGGGTTGAATGCCGCCACTTCTACAGATGCGACGGTTTATTTCTACAGCTTCCCCTCGAATAAGGTCGAGCTGTGGATGTCCTTAGAGTCGGAGCGCTTCCTAGAACCTGTATTTCGCGAATTTTATAAAGAAAAAGATGTCATTTTGGAGGAGCGCCGTCTGAGAACCGAGAACTCCCCCATCGGTCAGATGATTGAGGCATTTCTCGATACCGCGTTCAAGGTACATCCTTACCGTCGTCCGGTGATTGGCTATGACAAAGACATCCGCAACCTCACCCGCGAAGACGTGCAACAGTTCTTTGACACTCACTACGCTCCCAACAACCTAACCCTGGCAGTGGTGGGTGATGTTGACCCAGCCCAGGTGAAACGGTTAGCTCAAGTCTACTTTGGACGCTTCAAATCTCATCCCGCACCACCGGAAGTCACGGCAGTTGAGCCACCTCAGCCGCAAACGCGGGAAGTAACGTTGAAATTGCAATCTCAACCGTGGTACTTGGAGGGATACCATCGACCCGCACTCGCTCATCCAGACAATGCCATTTATGAAATTATTGGACGGTTGCTCAGTGATGGTCGAACCTCTCGCCTCTACAAGTCATTAGTTGAAGAGAAACGGGTAGCCCTTTCTGCCCAAGGGTTTAGTGGGTTTCCAGGGGATAAATATCCGAATTTAATGTTGTTGTACGCCCTAACTGCACCCGACCATACCGTAGAGGATGTGGCGACAGCGTTGCGCGGTGAGATTGAACGGCTGAAAACAGAACCCGTTTCCGCTCAAGAATTGGAGCGGGTGAAGACTCAAGCGCGGGCCGACCTTTTGCGATCGCTCGATTCTAATATGGGCATGGCGCGAAATTTAGTCGAGTACGAGGTGAAAACCGGCGACTGGCGTAACTTATTCAAACAATTAGACGCGATCGCAACTGTAACACCAGCCGACATCCAGCGAGTGGCCAAGGCGACGTTCACGCCCCAAAATCGTACTATTGGACGGCTTTTATCCAGTTAGTTGTTTGTTGTTAGTCGTAAGTTGTTAGTCGTAAGTTGTTAGTCGTAAGTTGTTTGTTGTTAGTAGAAAAAACAACCAATAACCAACAACCAATAATCAACAACCAATAACCAATAACCAACAACCAATAACCAATAACCCATGACCAATCCAAAATTCAAATTCCAAACTGAAAAATTACTGCGCTGGGTGGGACTAGTGGCCGTGACGATGTTCTTGGTGGTTGGGTTACGTTTACCAGCCGCCGCCGCCACAGCTAGGCATTACACCGAACTAGAGTTTCCTGCTTTACCAGAGATTAAGCTTCCCGATTACACGCGCTATAAGCTAGACAACGGGATGGTGGTGTATCTCATGGAAGATCGCGAACTGCCCCTGGTAAGTGGTACGGTGCTAGTTCGGACTGGCGATCGCCTCGAACCACCTGATAAAGTTGGCTTAGCCTCCATAGCTGGGGAAGTGATGCGGACTGGGGGTACCGCCAAACATTCCGGTGACGAACTCAATCAGCTTTTAGAACAACGGGCGGCGTCTGTAGAGACAGATATTGGGACGACAGCAGGTAGTGCTAGTTTTAGTGCGTTGAGCGAAGACTTGGAAACCGTTTTCGATCTGTTTGCCGAGGTGGTGCAACAGCCTGCCTTTGCCCAAGACAAGTTGGATTTAGCCAAAACCCAAGCCGCAGGGCAAATTGCTCGACGCAATGATGACCCCAGTGACATTGTCGATCGCGAATTTAGCAAGCTGATTTACGGCAACAGTAGCCCTTACGCCCGCACCGTGGAGTATCAGACGCTCGACAATATTTCCCGTCAGGATTTAGTCGCGTTCTACGAGAACTATTTCCATCCCGAAAACACGATCTTGGGAATTATTGGGGATTTTGATTCCGCAAAAATGCGATCGCTCATTCAGGAAAAATTCGGTAGCTGGAAACCGACATCCCCAGCCCCCCAAGTTTCTGTTCCGCCTGCATCCCAGGCGAAACAAGCGGGTATTTTTTTCGTGGATCGACCCCAACTGACTCAAAGTTATGTGCAGATGGGGCATTTGGGCGGTCAGTTCAACAATCCTGACTATGCCGCCTTAGATGTGATGAATCAAGTCCTCAACGGGTTTGGCGGACGCTTGTTTAATGAAGTGCGATCGCGTCAAGGTCTTGCCTACTCAGTTTATGGCTATTGGAGTCCTCGCTTTGATTATCCAGGGATATTTGTCGCCGGAGGACAGACTCGTTCGGATGGAACGGTACCGTTTATTAAAGGTGTCCTCTCTGAAATTGAGCGCTTGCAGACAACAGCCGTCACGCAGAAAGAACTTGACTATGCAAAAGATCAGGTGCTTAATTCCTTCGTGTTTAACTTCCAAGACCCCGGTCAAACCTTATCGCGCTTGATGCGCTATGAATACTACGGCTATCCAGCAGATTTTCTCTTCCGCTATCAGAAAGCAGTCAAAGCGACAACGATTAAGGATATACAGCGAGTCGCGCAACAATACCTACAACCTAATAAAATTGTGACGTTAGTCGTCGGTAATGCTTCAGCGATTCAACCCCCACTCACCAGTCTTTCGGACAACGTTACAGCGCTAGATATTACGATTCCGGGGCAAAAAGGTAGTTAATAAGCTCTAAAAGAGTGTCCTTCCGGCCGCCGACTTGGTAATGGTTAATGGGTAAGCTTGAGAAGTACCCATTAACCACTACCTATTACCTATTACTCCTCAAATTATCCCTAGCTTGGCTAAACGCTCGATAGTTTCTCGCTGAGTTTGGATAAAGTGTTTGCGATCTACCTCTCCCTCAAGCATAGTATTGGCAGGGTAAAATTGAGACTGGCGGTAGCTGTCTGCATACAGTTCTAAGCGTTGCCGAGATAGCAGGTTATTTAATCCCGGACGACGGCGGTATCGGCGTAAAGCTGCTAGGTCAATCTCAGCAAATGCCGCCATGCTTTCTCCCGAACCCGTCTCGGCTAAAACTAGTCCTCGATAGTCAACGATTTTAGAGCCACCGTCCGCTGAGGCAATAGGAATAGGGATATTAGCGATACCTGCTGTATTGGCTGAGACTACATAAGCCATATTTTCTACAGCACGAGAGATTTTTGCAGCTTCTTTAGGCGATCGCTCTTTTCCGTACACCTCTGAAGTCGAGTGCAGAAATATTTCTGCCCCACGCAAGGCTAAACACCGTGCCACTTCAGGATAGAGGATTTCTTCCGATGCTAGAGCAGCTAAATTTCCGATCGCAGTTTTAGCAACGGGAAATACCCCAGCCAAACCATAGCAGTCGAGATACTTATCCCAGACATCGTGCGGTGTAGGGGCAAACATGGAATTGAGTCGGCGATATCGCAAGACGATCGATCCAGATGGATCGAGGACAAAGCACGTCTGAAAGTACAATCCGGGAAAATTTGGATCGAGTTCGTAGGCATTGCCAGCGAGAAAGATGCCGTGTTTCTGGGCAATCTGTCCCAGCGCTTCATACTCAGCACCATTCATTTCCAGACAAGCTTTTTCCCCCCAAACTGCCAGAGACTCTCCCATTGGGAAACCCGTTAGGAAATATTCAGGCAGCACCACCAGCTTACAGTCAAATCCAATAAAGGCGATACTCCCAGCGATTTGCTGCCCTAATCGACTGATGGTTTGTTGCATCAGCGATCGCGCTTGTGTGCGATCGCTCGCTTGGTTAACCGCGTGGCAGGTAACTTGGAGTGCCACAGCCCTGTATGACTCGATCGTGTTAGTAAATTCTTCCATGCTCCTTGCCGCTTCTCCAAGTTTTGCAACTGAGGAAATGCTCAAACTCAAAATGTTGACGTGCTATTTAGATTACATCAGCGATTCATCAACGGTATCTTCATTACCTTTAGGTCAACTCCTTATGAGTTTAGAACAGAGCAATTCGAGAACCAACCGACTTCTGATTGGCGGGTAAAGGCGTCTTGAGTTTGCATACCTTGAGACGCTCTCGGTATTCTGGATGAGTTGAAAGATAGTCTTCGAGCCAATCGCAGCCACGCTGGAGCATTTTCGATAAGTCTTCAACACGCCATATTTGGAGGATGCCCTCTCTGCTGAGAGTCGTCAAGCGCTCCCCAGTTGGGCTGAACTGGATGCTGGCTACACCGATACCAACTTTGAATTCAGCAAGGAGTTGTCCTTGCTGGCTCCAGAGCTTAAT
>DATNPT010000242.1:0-8635 GCA_036703075.1 Chroococcales cyanobacterium | reverse complement strand
TCTGTTACCCAATCTACCAGGAGCGGAACAGGAAGCCAAGACGATTGCTCAGTTGCTCAATACCCAAGCCATCATCGGCAAGGATGCGACTAAAGCCGCCATTCTGGAAAAGATGCCAAGAGCGAGGATTATTCACCTAGCAACCAACGCGATCGCAGATAATGAGCGAGGAATCGGAAGTGCGATTGCACTTGCGCCATCGGGGAACGACAACGGCTTACTTACGGCTGAAGAAATCCAGAATTTGAAACTGAATGCTGAACTAGTGGTGCTGAGTGGTTGCGATACAGGGTTAGGTAAGATTACAGCAGATGGTGTGATTGGACTATCGCGATCGTTTATTGCGGCGGGGGTTCCTAGTGCGATCGTATCATTGGGGGATGTATCCGATGAGGCAACGGCTTTCCTGATGAGTGAGTTTTATCGCAACTTACAGCAAAATTCTGACAAAGCTCAAGCACTACGCCAAGCGATGCTGATGACGATGAAAAACTATCCAAATCCCTTGGACTGGGGGGCTTTTACCTTGATTGGCGAAGCCGAGTAACAATTGGAGAGATTAGGGAATCAACGAGAGCAAAATTGTAAACCTAAGAAGTATCCAGTGTTACAGGCAGAAGTTACACTAAAGTCCTCTTCAGACAGAGGTCACTGTGCGATCGCAGTCGGTATCGTTTTAGATGACCAACTCCCAAGCTACACCTGGGGGGTTCAGCAAGCTGAAAAGTCAGAGATAGCGCTTAAGGTGTTCATGCCATAACTGCTAGTTAGCCTGCATGTTAATATCTCCCAGGTTATCTGGCTTGCCTTTACGACTCGTAGATATGCACTCCACCTTCACTCCCTCGCGGGACTCTTCTGTACCGGAATCCCATCGTCGCATCCTCTGCTTCTATACCAATACTAGCGATCGCATTCAAGTAATTCAGCTCAAGAATCATCCAGAGTTGCACTTCGAGCGAGTTGTTTTTCCGGGTCAGCGTTTGTTATTTGAAGCCGTGCCAGACGCCAATCTAGCAATTAACTTCGGCGAGACTGTTAGCACTCTTGTCCCTTGCAATCAGTTGTGCGTGACCCAATCGAGTGATGAATAAACCAATTAATAGCTAATCCTCTAGGCGAGTAAGATAGCTTTTGTTAAGAGTCTCACCGATTATTATTAAAGACTGCCTTCAGAATGTCTCAAGAAATCATCAATTTAACTCTACTCCTGGTCAATCAGGAGTTTGAAGATATCCTGAAAGAATATCCTGTAGAACCGTATCAATTAGCCTTTTCTATTCCAGAGCTACGGCGGCGATTAATGAACTGCATCCTCAATCAAACTCCAAATTACTACACGTTACTTGAGGATAGACAATCGCCACCGGAAGACCCTAAATTCCTTTACAGTTCCTCAGCCGAGGAAATGCGAATGAAAAATTTGATTCGCCAGAGTATTGTACATACCTTCCGAGAAAATGCAGACTGGGTTAGTGACTACCTTCCCCAAACCTGTCATTTAGATTTTAATTTATCCAAGCGATCGGTCGAGCAATAGTCCTACTCATTTAAGTTTTCATTCAGTAGGCAATTATCAATAAACTCCATATAACTTATAGGTAGGCATTGCTTCCTAAAAATCCTGTATTCTGCCGAGAGGTAAATAGGCAAGGCCCACCTTACATTTAATTCTGTCTACCTGATTACTGTTACTAATATCTCACTCTTCTAACTCTAGCTAAATCCTAGCTTGTAGTATGATGAGGGTGCAGACAAGCCAATGACACAAAGAGGATGAACCTAAAGATTTTAGAGGACGCCAAAAATCTTCTGACTTCTATTTTAGAGATTTTGGGATTAGCCTGGTGGGTAGAGATTGTTACCGATAAGCCATCTTGTATCTACTACTTCGGCCCTTTCCTCAGCAAACAAGAAGCCAAGCTTCACTGTCCTGGATATATTGAAGATTTAGAGCAGGAAGACGCAGTGATAGTTTCCTGGAATATCAAGCAGTATCAGCCAAAACAGCTAACCATTTATCAAGAAGATTGAATCCAGGAACTAAGAAAAAGATATTTTTTCCCAACTACTAAGCTGTTCAGCGTTTAGATTAGGGCACCTAAATTCCTCAATTGCAATAGAGAACAGGCAACAGAGAATACTTAATCGAAATGCCCATCAGCTTATAGAAATCCTCGTATCATTGAGGTACATCTAACTATCTTGTCTATTCCTTATCCCGCATTTCCGAACACGCAGAACTTTACACCTTATCCAATTAATTGAGAAACGCTACACTATTCATTCATGTTGCGATAAGTAGCCACGGCAGAGGGAGATACGCGATTGAGATAACGGAAAATCCAATACTTAATTACAGAATCTAAAATAACGGGGAATGTTGCAATAAACAAGAAGATAAACGAGCGGTTTTCCGGTAATCCGAGATGTCGAGATACTCCCTCAAGGATGACTTCCCATCCGTGGGGTGAGTGGAATCCCACAAACATATCAGTGAACAAAATGATGATAAACGCCTTAGCACTATCGCTCAGACCATAGACAATATCATCCATAAAAGATTTTAAAATTACGATATCTTGCCTACTAGCAAAGATAACCAACCCAAAGGCGACGAGAGACAAAATATCAGAAAAAACATTTTTAATGGCATTCGCACTTTTCCCAAGATAGTCCTTGGAAATTTCAATCGCTTTTTCTCTCACCTGTTCTTCCATTTCTTCGGATGAGATTTTAGGTGCTAAGCCAAGTAAATTTGCAAATCGAAGTTCTTCTTCAAATTTCTTTAATTCTACAAACGCCTCTTCTTCCATCTCTGCATTCAAAAATATTCGTTCCGATTCTTTATTCGGGCTGTAGTAGCGATCGACTATTGGACCGACTACAAACGTTTTAGCAATTTGATGAGTTAAAATAGGAACAATGATTAAAGTTAGGATAAATTTGAGAGATATTATGGTTTTCAGCTTAGAGTTGCGGAAGTTTCTAACAACTTCTTCTTCAGCTTTAGGGTCTAATTCTTTCTGAATTCTATTAAACGTCCTTAGAATTGAGCGAGGGAGTACTCCTGTCTTGTCAGATACTGTCTCAACATCAGTAATTACACCATTTTGAGTAATTGGCTCCCTCTGCAACGACTTGGGTTGATTTTTAGAGTCATTGGCAATAACATCATTGATGTCCGATTCTATGATTTGACTCTCTCTGCGTTGAGAGAGAGGAACTAATGCTCTTGGTATTTTTTCTTTTTCAGAATATCTTAATAAGACTTCGTCTATAAAATTGAGTTTTTCAATGATAATCGACTGTTTTTCAGAAACAGCTACGGGATAATATTGAGCTGGGTTACCTGGAGTTGCTATCCGGGCGTTATTAATTCGCTTTGAATCAGAATCTCCTAAAACCGAACGAGTAATCTTAAATTCGGCCAGCCGAGTCCTTATAATAGTTAAATACTTCCTTAAATCGGCTTCAAAATAGGAAACCACACTATCGCTGTGCTCGCCGGAGTTGGCAGATATTTTTTTTCCGTTAAAATGCTCATCTTCAATGGCTTTAATCATTAATGCCGCCCTGTAGGCTTGGTCTAAGGCTCTTTCGGGCGTGTCAGAGAACCATTGGTTAGCGGTGCGGAAAAGGGAGTTGAGATTCATAAAAACTGTTGGTTTCACCAGAGGATATGGTACCAGCACATTCTGGCACTATAGAGTGCCACAATCTCTACATCTAGTGTACGTAGTATATTAACAAATATACATAAATGATTCAGAATTCGCTTTGGATAACCGGATCGACTCGTAGTGGCAAGACGACTCGCCTAGTGCGTCAATTCCGACAATGGGTTGAACAAGGGCTGGGTAAATCTCCTCAAAGTGCCTATCCATCCTCCCGGATGAACCGACGCGATCGCCAGATTGCTCCAGCAATTTTAATTTTTGCAGCAAATGACGATAATCGGCGCGATTTGGGTCAACAGCTAACAACAGCAATCCAAGGCCGGTATCCAGTACGTGCGAAGACTCCGTTGGGATTCTTTCAGGATGAGGTGATGCTATTTTGGCCGCTCCTCATCCAACGGTTGAATCTGAGAGCGCAGTTTCCTCTACGGTTGCGCCCAGAAACTGAGCAAGAGTTAGCCACCGAGCTGTGGGCAAAGGAAATGGAACACTGGAGTCTACAGGTACTAGGAGCGAATGAGTACACCAGGGTTCGCCGCATTTTAGATTTGTTGCTGTTGGCAGGAGTTGGCGGGACACCGACAGAGGACATTCCCTTGATGCTCAAAGAAGGCATACCAGAGGAAGAGGGGACGCCGGAGGTTTGGGAGAGTGTGGGGAAGATGCTCTTGGACTGGCGGCATTGGTGTTTGGAGCGAGGTTTGCTGACTTACGGCATCCTCACCGAACTTTACTGGAGTCAGCTATTGCCAGACTCAAGGTATCAACAGCATTTAAAACAGCGCTATCGAGCAGTCGTGGCCGATGATGTGGATGATTATCCCGCGATCGCGCGAGACTTATTTGAGTGTTTATTAGAACAAGGTGCAGTGGGAGCCTTTACCTACAATCCTGACGGGAAAGTACGTTTGGGATTGAATGCCGATCCCAATTATCTCGAAGGTTTGGCAGGACGGTGCCAGATAGAAGCGTTGGAGACGCTACCGGATAGCTCTTTAGCCAGTACGTTGGGAGACGTTGTGCTGGAATTAGCCCAAAACCCGATCCTGCTCACGGGTTTACCCGAATCGATACAATCGATTCAAACCACCTCTCGTGCAGCTTTGTTACGGCAAACTGCTCAGGTGATTATTGAGCAAGTCAAGTCAGGGCGTGTTGCCCCTGGAGAGATTGCTGTGATTGCACCCGGTTTAGACCCGATCGCGCGCTATACTCTTAGGGAAATTCTCACCAGTAGCGGTATTCCAGTAGAACCCCTCAACGACCAACGTCCGCTGATCGGTTCGCCAATGATTCAGGCACTCCTGACGCTCTTAGCACTAGTGTATCCTGGGTTGGGGCGTTTAGTAGACCGAGATGCGATCGCTCAAATGCTAGTGGTTCTGAGTCAAAGAGAAGACATAGGACGCTCGCGAGACACTCCAGAAGACGCGGCAACACAGCACCCTGGAGACGACAAAAAGAGTGTTGAGGACTTCTCGGCGTCTCCCCCATCCCTCATTCCCCACATCGATCCGGTTCGCGCTGGTTTATTAGCAGACTACTGCTTTGCCCCCAATCCGGAACAACCTCGCTTATTACCCGTGGAATCCTTTGCCCGCTGGGATAGATTGGGACATCGGGCGACAGCCGCGTACTCCGAGATTGTAGCGTGGTTGGACGAGCAGCGATCGCAACAGCAACAGCGTCTCATCTCGTCGTGCGTCGTGGTACTCGACCGAGCGATTCAGAAATTTTTGTGGAATGGCAGCAACCTGCCTTATGATGCGATCGCGGCACTCCGAGAATTGATGGAAACCGCTCAACATTACTGGGAAGTTGATGCACGTCTGCGAAAAACGCCTAGAGACGAGGTAACGGTTACAAGCCCCCAGTTGTCCTCTGCCACCCTCCAAACTGCACCCGATGCAGGAGCAAGGGCAGGGAATCCCTCACACACAACCATTGCCAAATTTATTGGGCTACTGCGTCGTGGGACTGTTACGGCGAATCCCTACCCCGTCCGCCGCCTTGCTCCAGAGGCGTCGGGTGCCGTGACTCTGGCAACGATTTTCCAATATCGAGCGAGTCGCCGCTCTCACCGTTGGCACTTCTGGCTAGATGCGAGTTCCCACCTGTGGGAGATTGGCGGGGCCGCCACCCTGTTCGGCGCGCATTTATTTCTTAAGGAATGGTCGGGACGCCCGTGGACGGAGGAGGATAGAATTAACGCGGATGAAGAACGATTGCAGCGGATTTTACGAGATTTACTTGGTCGTGTGAGCGAACGAATTTATCTGTGTCATAGCGACTTGGCTGTGAATGGCACCGAGCAAACAAGCGGCCTTTCAGCGTTGGTTCATGCTTCAGTTCCCGTCGAAGCATAGGCGTTGCCTTGTTAGAAGTAACAGCTAAACTTTAACTTCAGGACGATTTGCGCGGATAGGTAGGTGTTTTTGGCAGAGGTGGCTAATTTGAGCCTCAATGCTTTTTACAGTAAGGGTTTGCGCGTGTTGAGGAGAAACGGAGTTCCGCGCAACTCCTGGAAGCATGATTATGAAAGGGTTTTAGCACGCCTGTGTCGAAATTATCTCTAATCCCTATCAGGGATTGAAACGGATTCTAAACTCAGATATTCGCACTCCATCTTGGTTGAAATCACTTCTAATCCCTATCAGGGATTGAAACTTATCTCAGCTATTGCATAACCTGATGCAGGCAGTGAGATACATGTAGAGAGCTACACAAGGTATCCTTCGTCATGCTCGAATCAAAAAGCTGGTTGTACAAACAAATGACAGTTGAAGAGTTGGAGAGCCATTTGGCTAGAGGGAACCAACAATGGTTACTGACAAGCTGGGAACACTTTAAAGCGAAGATTGCTCCGGGTGATGAATTATGGGCTTACTCAGGCGGCTGAGCAAGAATACCGTTGTTTCATAGTCGCCCATCCCTCCCGAAAAAATTGTTCTCTCGGATGGAACGAAGTCTCTTTTCTGTAGTAGGCCGCCGAGTTGGTGGCCTAAACAGGAGAAGGGAAAACTGATGGATGGAGTGAAACTTTAGAAACCGCGAATACCTTTGGGTGTACCTAAGCCTGTGGGACCATCGTAACCAGAACCCGCCGTACACAAATAATTACTACAGTTACTGCTATTGCTTTTATTACTACCACTGAGAACATCGAACAGTCCAAGGCTGTGGGCATAGGGGTAGGAGCCGTATCGTATAGAGTTGGTATTACCTGATAAAGCATAGACACCAGCAATCAACGGTGCAGCTAGGCTAGTACCACCAATTACCGTCCACCCCTTCGAGCTTCCGGTTGTATTATAGACGGCAGCACCTGTATCAGGGTCAGCCACAGCTGCAACATCTGCAACTGCCCGCTTGCGACATCCTGTATCTGTCTGCCAAGAGGGCTTTGGTTCATAAGCACTACAGCCACTACCTGCTCCGCTCCATGTTGTCTCACTCTTACGAGTGTTGTTCGAGTTAAGCACAAGCGTTGTGCCGCCAACCGCTGTGACATAGGGTGAAGCGGCTGGATAGGAAACACCAAAACCATCATCTCCTGAAGAGGCAGTAATAGCGATTCCGGGGTGATTGAAGTGAGAGTCATACCTTGTCTCACTCGCATCCTCACTTGCAGCCCAAGAGTTAGAGATTACAGTAGCACCGGACTTGACAGCCATATCTTCAGCAGCGAGTAAATCTGCAAAACTAGTAGACTTTGCTTCCACCAACAGAATTTTGCAATTTTGACAAATTGCGTGTGCTATCTCTACGTCAAGTGCAATCTCCGATGCCCAACTAGCATTAGCAGAGGGATATGAACCTTGTTGCCCGTATTGGTTCACTTTCTTGAAACAGCCATTGGCTGTAGTACAAGCAGGCAATTTGTAGGTTTGGCTGTAAACCTTCAGGTCGTTCTCAATCGTGGGGCTGTCGTAAGCATCTACAATTGCAATTGTTGTTGGGCGTGCAGCTGTTTTTGGTAACTGATAAGCCGTGTGAAACTGATCCGGACCATAGCCAAAAGGTTGGTTGGCTGTCATTGGTGTTGCTAAGTCATCTTGAGTCCTAATTAGTGAATGACATCGCACTTGCCCAGGTGCTGCCTGAGCGCAGACGCGCTTGAAGTGTAATCTCGGTCTTTGATTCACGGATGAGAGGTTGCCAATCGTGTCAGCCTTCGCACTAAAGATAGGCGATGAACTAATTAGGAAAGGTGAAGCTAAAACACAAGCGGCAAACAACTTACGAAAACTCATTGGAATTTGACTCCTGATAGGATAAACAAAAGATGAACAAAGATTTGAGCAAGTAAAACCGATCGAGAAGTAAGATTTAGTTCTTACGACTTGACTGAATCTCAGTAGAAAAAACTTAGACAGAAAATACAGTCATTGCTTTCAGCTTCCTGTGACGTTGAGAAGCCTCTAGTTTTCAGATGCTGTATTTATCTAGCTGTATTTCTGACTCTTTCGTTAGACAGTACTGCTCGACGAAAGAACTATGAACGATCGGAAATTATTGACTAAGCCTGAACAGCTTAAGCCGATGTGGCGCAATCTTATACTTCAGACTTCAGCTTGAATTAGCCTTGAGCGATGGTAGAGAAAGAGGGGCAATATACTCTAGTTCCTACAGTATTAATAAGAGATAGGAAACTATTGAGTTTGGGAGAGCTACCCCCAATAAATGATTCCTGGGCTAGGGATTGAAAAACTTGTTCTTTGGTTAACTTTTGATTGTAACCTGAGCAAAATTCCTTAGCTTTTACTATGGCATCCTCCATTCCTCCTTGACTTTGTAAAAACTGTTGGTCATCCGGTGTAGCTTCCTTGAGTAGCATCTGCTGGAATATTTGGTCTGGGTTAAGATTTACGGTTGAATTTGATGAGCGACATAGTTGTTCCAGGTTAATGACCTTTCCTGTACTTATCTGCATATAGCAGAAGGGTTGAGTTTGT
>DATNPT010000240.1:0-14176 GCA_036703075.1 Chroococcales cyanobacterium | reverse complement strand
CCAAACTCAGCAATCTGCTCAGCAAATTGATTGAAATCCTCCTCTGTTAGGGAGAGTCCGAAGGAATTCTTAAAATTCTCTATGATTTGCGATGGAGTTGTGATTCCATCCATGGATTGACATAAAAAATATTCTTCCTCTCCAAACTCGAAAGTTTCTCCAGTATTTGGATCTTTAATTATGTAGTTTTTCCCTTGCCCATCTTTACTAGAGAGCGCTGTAATAATAAGTTGTTTGCGAAAAGAACGTTTTGATACTTGATCTATATTCATAGATGACTCTAATATTTGAGTTTTGAGACTGCAATAATTTTGACATTCTAAAGCATTAGTATTTACTCTAGAAAGTTAGCATAATTTAAGAAGTGAGGATTGGAAACGAGACCCGAACGAGCGTTGATATAAAAATTAGCATTTTCCACATTAATCGCAGTCAGCAAGCGATGGAAACTTAACTATCGAATCGCATCGTTGACCGGATGCCTAAGTATCTCAACGGTGAAATCGAAGTTTTTACACCATTGTTCCTGTAACACAACCTAACAGGTAACGGCAACTTCGACAGGTTATCTTTACTGTATCTAACGGCAACGATAGGCAGCGCCTACCTTTACCGACGCGTAGAGTAAGCAGCTAGCACAATTGATTCACAGCATTATAGAATTTCGAGCTAGAATACAAGACTAATCGCAGTAAACCCCAAAAATACGGAGAGCCTCGAACTCTTGTGGTGTGAATTTGTTTACCCTGGCTACGCCTTCAGCTCCTAGGTATAATGGTGTGTCTGCCAATGTGGGATTCACCCGTTGAGTCCACAACGATAACTATCGTTAGAGAAAGAGTTTCCATGTCTAACTTCACTCCCAAGGTAAAGCGAGTCAGCAGCAGCGATCGGGAACAAATCAAGGTTGCATTTGCGTTAGCTAAAGATAAGCGTTTTGACGAGGCCTTATCAGGATTTCAAGAGATTATTAAAAAACAGCCCTCGTCTAAACTTGCCCATCTCGGCGCAGGAAACATGCTTTTCAAGCAGAAACGTTACGATGAAGCGCTGATTCATTTCAGAACTGTGATGCGACTAGATCCCCTCATGCCTCAGGCTCCACTTGCTGCGGGGAGAGTTCATCTTAGGCAGGGTCGCTTTGAACAAGCTATAGAAGAATTTCAGACCGCTCTTAGTATTGACCCTACCTTACCTCAACCCTATCGAGGTATTGGTCAGGTCTTGATTAAGCAACAAAAATATGATGAAGCGATACAGCAGTTGCGTCAGGCTCAGCGTTTGGACCCTCAGTTAATTTCAGTGCGCCTGCAAATAGCTCAAATTTACCAAAGGCAGGGAAAGCTTGCAGAAGCCCTTTCTGAAGTTCAATCAGCATTGAATATCGCTCCCAAAGAATGGCGCACTTACCAAGCCTTGGGGCGTCTCTATCTCAGAAGAGAAGAATACAACGCAGCCATAGAAGCTTTTCGAGACGTTATCAAATTAAATCCAGAAGTTCGTCCTGGTACTCGATTGGGATTGGTAAAAGCCTTGACTGAAGATAACCATCTGGATGAGGCTGTTGAAATTTTACAGCAGGTGCCTAAGAGTAAGGCGCTTGAACCAAGAAAGCACAAACTTTGGGGTGATATTTACCAGCGTCAGGGCTTATTGAAAGAAGCGGCAGAAGAGTATCAGGCTGCATCACTGCTAGCGGCAGAACAAGGCAATACGCTGGAGGATCTGGCTTCTGTGGATGCGCTTTTAGAAGAAGAAGAGGAACAATGGGAAGAGGTATTAGAGACTTACAGTGCCGCAGCAGAGCAACGAATTGCTGATGCTCAAAAGCGTCGGTTTGACGATATCCGCTCGCGTCGTACCGGGGGTAAGTCTTAGATAGTCCAAATGCTATAGTCATCTCCTGTAGAGCAGCTAGTTATCTTTGTAATTGACTTACTCCCTTCTCGCGAAAAGAATATTAAGTTGAGTTGGGGAGTGGGGAAATA
Organism: Chroococcales cyanobacterium; assembly: GCA_036703075.1. Taxonomy (GTDB): domain Bacteria; phylum Cyanobacteriota; class Cyanobacteriia; order Cyanobacteriales; family Coleofasciculaceae; genus DATNPC01. Next base: position 12,188 of record DATNPT010000240.1, on the reverse strand, counting down.
CTGCTGCCCCGTCCCTAAATCGGGCGGGGTTGAGTTCACAGCAAACACCTGAAGAGCCAGGGAAATCATTAGAGTATGTCAGAGCAACTATCCAGTTTGACTTCAACTGAGAGTCCGAATGTAGAATTAGCATCGGACAGTAGTCAAGGAGTGTTCGGTTGGTTCGAGCGAGCCTCTCTCAGAACTCAACAACTTGTCATTGCTAGTACATCTGGACTTGTTGCATCCTTGGTTTTGGTAGCTGTTATCCAAATTTTTGCCAAGATAATCCTGCAACTAGGGAACACAACATTGTTATCTCAACTGATTTTAATCAGTCTAGCAACCCTAGTAACAGCCACTATTGTGGGAGCAACTACCTTTGCGTTAGGACTAATTACTACTAATCGGATTAGTCGTGTAATAGATAATTTTCAAGCTCAATTCAATGCACTCGCCGAGGGAAATTTGGGTGTCAGGTCTACGGTCTACTCAACTCAAGAACTTGGGCAACTAGCTATGAGTTTCAATAAAATGGCTGAGGTACTGAATACCAGGCTTAGTGAAGCTCAACGGAAAGCTGATGAACAGGAAAAGATAAAAGAAGATTTACAGGAGCAACTCATTCAACTGATTCACCAGGACTTAGAGGAAAGTTTTGACATTGGAGCAACTGTACAACCCGAAGAAATAATTACTGAGGAAAACGAACAGATTACCAACCCTCAGGAGAAAATAATAGACTTGATTGTCGAACTAAATAACATAACGAGATTTCGCGAGAGTATTAATCCAAATCTACTTCTTAGTACCACTACATTAGCTGAAATTCAACAACATAAAAATGAGCTGGAGTACAGAAAATCTTGGCTAAAAGCATTAATCGAAGAAACCCAGAGAGAACTTAATTATCTCACCTTGTTAATTCATAGTAATGAGCAAGACAGAGAACTGAGTAACTAGTCGCTAGTCCTGGGAGAAACTGCTATTAGTATTAGTGCAACTCAGTTAACTTTTAGGGGTAAGCTTAGGAAAATTCTCTCCAAGTTCTTAGTAACTCTGTCAACCTGCGCTAGCTATTCGTAACCCAACTCTTGAGCTAACTTCATCACTGGAGGTAACAGACCTTTGTCATCATCACGCCAAGGCAACGCTCCTTCAAGCTCGCTAGGTGCAATAGGTCTGTAGCGAAAAGTTGGTGACTTTAGAAAGTTTGGGTCGTTGCCAAATCGAGCGCCGTAAGGTCCGATGCAAGCATAGGGAGAGTCTTGAGGTCGTAACATTGCCTCATAGATGGATTCGTTCCAATCTAAGTTTAACCATTTACATATTTCTTCAAAATGGGACTCAGGCGCATTTAATATGTCCTCCCCACGTAGGCGCATTTGTTGATGGGAGGGAACTGTACTTAAAAAGTCCAAAATTTTATTTTGCATTCTATACCATAAATATTGAGGATCAAGCGTATACGGCGTTGTTGAATAGTCAATAGACCTACAAATTTGAGCTAAAATTCCCCCAGAAAGATTCATCACAGACTTCCCTTGTGTAATGGGATGACGGATTAAATGAAGATAGTAAGCACCAGGAAAAGTCTCTCGAATCCGATTAAGATGGACTGATTTCATTGGATACGAAGGACTTTTATCGATAATACGTAGAGGTGTGACTTTGTGACATAGTTCGATATAAACTTCTCCTGTACTCCTATCAAGACGATGGAACATCCAGCGCCTTGCCATTTCAATCGATAGGAGTGTTTGTTCACCCGCATAAAGCTGGGCGATAGTGCGTAGCAAACCATGTTGTTGTTGTAGGCGCGAACCTTTCATCCGTTGTACTAACTGCTCCATCGTTTCAGCAGTAAACAGGTTGAGTTCTGGTACCCCATAGAGTTGTGGATGCCTGCCTAGCATTGCACAGATTAATGATGTGAAAGAGCGCGGAGATGCCAGGATAAATATAGGTTGCGGAAGTGACATATAGAGAGCCAAAATTTACTCAAAACCATCTTTGTCGATCATAAAGTATTTATCCTATGTCTCAATTTCCCTGCGCCTCTAACCTGACTCACCGTGTTCTATCTGGATTATCTTTACTGTGGTGGACCGAGTCCTGTGTCACAACGGTGGACTATCGCTCTGTTTGAAGAGGTTAATTCAGTGTAATAAACGAATGCCCCCTTAGATGTAATGAACGATTCTGGATCTTTTCGGTTCATGGGTGTGGAAGCACTGACCTGTCGATAAAAAGGCACATTAGGATCGATACTTACTATCCAGATATCGGCTGTCCCGCCCAAGCTATTGAGAGAGTCCTTAGTCATTAGAGCAATATAGGACTTGCCTTTGTAGACAAAGGGTTCAGGGGAAGAAAGGTAAGGCTGGGTTGGGGAGGGAGATTGAATCGTGTTGATCTTTGTCCACGTACCTTGAATTTTGCGGTAAATTTGGAGGCTTGTTCTATCACTCAGGCAAAAGAACACTTTTTCGTTATTGAATTCCGGTGCCCGCCACATGAAAACATCTGTCTTTTGACCAGCATCGAAGGTAAGCTGAGTCATTCTACCCGTATCAATATCGTACTTCGCACACTGAAGCTTGCCCCCAACATCAATTGCCGTAACGATCGCTTTTTCGCCTGCTACCCAGCGGCCTAGGGGCAGAGGCACGGCGTTAGACAGTACTAGCTCGCTAGCAGGCTTATCGCTCTCCCGCCAAGCCACCTGTAGGATATTTCCTTTTATTTTCCTGTATATAATACAAGGAGCATTGTCTCTTGGGTTTTTGCTTCCATTAGGAGCGGCTCTGTCCCTGCCATTGTATAGTCTATTGGTCTCCCATCCACTGCCTGTCCACTGAGCGCGGCTCAAGACTGGGCGATTGTTAACCAACTTGGTATAGACAATTTGCCACCCTTCTTTACTATATGCCCACTCCGGTCCATTTCTCGTTAATTGCAATGGAGCCAATCCAGTGTCTACAAGTTTACCTTTGCCAGATCTTGGGATGAAGTCGCCACTGATTCGGTCTACATTAGCGATCCAAAGTTGATTATCGTTGTCCTGCCAAGTGATAAGAAAACCCACTGGACTGAATTCTTGATCGATAAGACTGCCATCTGGGTCCGAAACCACTTGGTCATTGACAACAAACTGAGTAAGGTTGTTAGGCGTAGAGTTTGTCTGAGGTTGACGACACAGATTACCGAGATCGATGGTTCTACCATCAGATGCTTGCATGTAGCAGTTTGTTGAGTCAGCCACTGAGTTAGCGACCATGAGTTGTTTATGATTCAAAACCCCTTCAGCTAAGACAAGAATCAAGGCAGTAGATAAAGCAACAATGAACAGAAAAACTTTTCGCATATCTTGTCAACTGAACTATGGCAAATTCGGACTACCTCTGGAGTTGAGGCTTGGCAAACATTAAGCCTTTCGGGTAAAGCCTGTTGCGCGTAAATTCGTAGTGTGAGCCGGAGAACTCACGTACACCTATAAGCGAGCAAAATGGTAGCGCGAACGCGCACGCACTCGCGTTCGCGCTACCCAATACTTTTATAAAATTGGGATGCTCTTAGCCTCTTTTTGTAGCGATACTAAATCAGCTCAGTTTAGAATCTTACCGGCGTTCACTACTAAAATGCAAGGTTGCCAAATTCAATTTTTGTACCTGTAAACTGTAGTCCTGCGTTTTACTATCACGTTATCTATTAAGCTTTGACTGCCTAAAATCTGGAGAGGATTTACACGAATAAACGTTATGACTATCACTGAGGCTAGAAAACGACCGTTCGATCCAGCACCAAAACCCGGACTCCGGTTTGAAAATTTCCGCCAAATTTGTGAAAGCGGTTTTGGGGATGCTCACAACAGCTATGCCCATTCCATGACTTGGTTCAAAAACCGTCTGTATGTGGGAACTACCCGATCTAACTTCTGTATGATCCAGCTCCAGAAGTTCTTCAAGGACTTGAATTTAGCTGTTTGGCCAATAGTAGAGGGACCGACGGATGTAGAAGGTCTTTACAAGTTGGATCGGCGATCGCAGATCTGGCGTTACGATCCTCTAGAAAACTCTTGGCAAGAGGTTTTGCGCTCTCCACTAGTCATGGGAACTACGGGGGAAGAGGTCGCTAGAGAAATGGGCTATCGGGCAATGGCTGTATTTCAGGGCGAGTCGGATGTTGAGCCTGCACTTTATGTGGCAACTACAGCCCCCAGCCGTGCGCCTGGATCGCTCATTTTGCGTTCAGAAGATGGAGAAAATTTTAGTGTAGTTTCTAAACCTGGCATCCTGGGGTTGCCCATCACAACCACGCGAGTACTAGTTCCCTTCAAAGGTAGGTTGTTTACTTCTCCCACGGGTACGAGAGGACAGGTTGTTGGTCGATTTAATGTCGCCGTGGGCCAATGCAATGTATCAGGTGTTCCGGTCGTGTATGAAAGCCGAGATCCAGCAAAGGGGGAATGGCGAGCCGTCAGCTCCCCAGGTTTCGGTGACCCAGACAACGAAGGCGTATTTATGCTGTGTCCTTTTGGGGAACAACTCTATGCGGGCACATTCAATAATAAAGGCTTTCAGATTTGGCGTAGTGATTGTGAGGGAGAACCTCCATACCAGTGGACTAAGGTGATTGACCAAGGTGCCTATCGAGGTTCGCTCAACCAAATTGCTATCAGCTTGATGGTCTTCAACAATGCACTATACATCGGCACAGCTATTCAAAATGGTGGTTTCGATTATAAAAATCGCATTGGTCCTGCTGCGCCTGAAGTAATCCGAATCTTCCCCGATGGTAGCTGGGACTTGATTATCGGTACGGCGAGAGATACTCCCGACGGCAAGAAAAAACCGCTCAGTGGACTGCGACCAGGATTTAATAATTCGTTTAACGGTTACTTCTGGTGCATGGAGGTGCATGACCAATGGCTCTATCTCGGTACAAGTAATATCTCCAGCGTGATATTGTCCTGGCTGTTACTCGATCGCTTTCCCGATCGCTCGCGCCGCTTGTTTGAACAAGTTGGCGTTGATAACATTGTGAAAAACCAGGGTGGGTTTGAGTTGTGGCGTACTAGCGACGGAGAAAACTGGTTGCCCGTGCATCGCAACGGATTTGGCACTCCTTACAATATAGGTATCCGGAATCTGGTCTCCACCCCGTATGGGCTTTTTGTGGGAACGGCGAATCCTTTTGGTCCACGCGTGGCTGTTCAACAAGGCGATCGCTGGGTTTATAGTGATAACCCACGTGGAAGCCTGGAGATTTGGTTAGGTTCTACTTGAGAGGAAAAATCAGTGGTTCATTTGATGTGACTCACGACTAGTCACCATGATGCTTTTAAAGTCAGACCTACGCTTAAAAAGCAGGCAAATACGTCTTGCCCCCTATCTTGCTAGGATTGATAACGGCAACCCAAGCGGAAGAATAGGGAACTTCAGCATATGCCAATCATTCAGTAAAAGAGGGAATCCTTGATTTTGGGAATTAAAAGTAGGAAAAATGGCACTTCATTTTTGGCAGTCACGAGATTTAGCAAAGGTGACCAAATCTACCCTAAAAAGATCAGTAATCGGGTTCATTATTCTTCTAAGCCTAGTCAATGCAACGACGAGTTGTGCTCTAGGGCAGATGAGGGATAGAAAACCGATAGGAGAGCGCTCTGTTGAAGAGTCACCACAGAAATCACTGATTGCAAGTTCCCAGCAAGAAGCTCCTACTCGTGATGATATGTTGTCTGGAAGACTAATCTATCAAGGGCAGGCGCGTACTTATCATGTGTATCTGCCCAGCAATTATGACCGCAACCGTTCATGGCCATTAGTCTTGGCATTTCACGGCGGTTTTGGTTCAGGAAAAAGAATAGCGAGAAATACGGGTTTCAACGAGATTGCAGAGCGAGAAGGCTTTATTGTTGTTTACCCAGATGGTATAGATAAACACTGGAATGATGGTCGTGGCACCGTCAACACTGATGTAGATGATGTCGGGTTTGTCAGGGCTTTGATCGATCGCCTAGTCAGGAATAGAAATGTCGATCCTTCTAGAGTTTACGCCACAGGCATATCGAACGGCGGACAGTTTACGCAAAGACTGGCTTGTGAATTGTCCGATAAAATAGCCGCTTTTGCTGCCGTAGCTTCAACTTTCCCCGCAGCACTCAGATCGAACTGTAATCCCAAAAATCCTGTTTCTATGCTGATGATTAATAGCCCAGAAGACCCATTGGTACCCTGGCAAGGTGGCGAAGGGGGAGGCATAGGTGGACGGATACTGTCTGTACCGGAAACTGTAGAACTGTGGAGGAAGCATAACAAATGTTCTCCGGTAGCGCAGACTCAATCGCTACCCACTATTGCTCCCAACGATGGCACGCGAGTTAGGATGTCCCGCTACCAAGGCGATAGTCCTCGTTCAGAGATAGTTCTCTACACAATTGAAGGAGGTGGACATACTTGGCCCGATGGTCATGATAATGCAGTCATAAGCAGGGTTGGCAAGACTAGTCGTCAACTTAAAGGCAGTCAAGCGATCTGGAACTTTTTTAAGCGACACTCCTTATCTTGACTCAGTCATCCCTACTCCAATGCTCGTTGGTAGAATAGATGTCATTCATAAGGCATTGTTTGAGGGAACTCAGATTTCCTCAAACAATGCCTTATTCAGCAAAGCAACTGAAAAATTTGATTGAAAGGGGCGATACCATGATCGAGACATTACCGATGTATGAAAAATTTGGGACAACGATCGCAGCCAAAGATAGTTTAGATCTGTTTGAACTATCTATCGAAACTATCATTAGTCTCTTTAAAGAGTCGGGAGTCCTCCTGTTCAGCGGATTTGATGTCGATACAAATAAATTCGAGCAATTTAGCAATTTATTTGGACTCGACTATATGAAATATATTGGAGGAGCCCATAATCGAAAGACTATTAACGAGAATGGAGACAAGACAATATTATCAGTTGGATTTTACCGCAATCCAAATCAGCAAGACACTTTTGAGCTTCCACTCCACGCGGACATGTTTTATACAAAAAGCAGACCTGTTTTTATTTGGTTTTACTGTGTAAATCCAGCAGAGACTAATGGTGAAACAACTGTTTGTGATGGAGTTGAAGTCTACAAAGAATTAAGTGAGAAGGCACTAAATTTATTTAAATCAAAGCGCTTAAAGTATATTCGTTACTATCCTAATGGCATATGGCAAGAAAGATTTCAGACTGACGATCTAAATATAGTAGAAAAACTTTGTAAAGAAAGCGATTTAAACTTAAAAGTTGATAGTAGTACGCAATTAATTACTACTGAATTTATCCAATCTGCATTAGTTAAAACTAAATGGAGCAATCAAGATGCCTTTGTCAATAGCATCTTGAGTGTAGAATGGCAGGAAGCACATGGTAAAACAGATAGTCTGATTAGACTGGAGGATGATTCCAAAATCCCTGAAGAAGTGATGCAGGAAATTAAAGAAGTTACTTCTCGACTGACTAGAAAAATCTCCTGGAATAAAGGTGATATCGTGATGATGGATAACACCAGAATGTTGCATGGTAGAAAAGCATTCTCTGACCAGAAAAGGGAAGTTTATATAAGGATGTGTAGAAGTGTTGACTGGTAAAATTTTGTAGATAAAACTAATGAGAGTTCTTAGCATCTGTGACTGACTGAGCGCTTAAAAATAATGAAAGTAAATACATCTTACGAACCCTATTCTCAAGAGACTGAATACATTGGAGCCAATAATGATTTTTTACGGAGCTTGCCACTAAATACAGTGGAAGTGAACCAAGTACTGGACTTGGCTTGTGGCACTGGTACCCTAACCGAACTACTCTTTGAACTGCGCCCGAATATCAGCGTTCTTGGAATGGATATTTCCACAGAGTCTCTGGAAATTGGGCGGAAGGTATTTCGTCAAAAAAATTTATTGGTAGATGATAGAGCCGCTTTAGCCGCAGCACAGAAATCGGGAAAGGCTAGTGTCGTGCTAATTGAGGGCCGTGCTGATGAACTTGACTTGGAGCCTGAAAGCTTTGATTTAGTAATGATGGGCAATGCGATTCATTTAATGCCCGATCGCGATAAATTTCTTCAAGGTGTTAATCAAGTATTGCGCCATGGTGGACTCTTTGCCTTTAACAGTGCCTTTTTTGTTGGAACCTTCGCGGAAGGCACAGAACATGTTTACACCGAATGGCTGAAAGAGGCGCTTGCTGTACTAGACAGCAAAAATGAAGAGTTGCGAAAAGCAAACCAACCGACTATCCCCCGACAGCGCGGGAAGGGCGGACGGGCTTTCTCCAAAAAATGGATGACGCCGGAGCAATGGGGAGAACTGCTAGAAAAAAATGGTTTTGATGTCGTTCAAACTTACAAGCGTACAGTGATGATGACTCAGCGCAGCTTTGAAACAGTTGGTGCTTATAGTGGGCTGGCCGAGGTGTTAATGAGTGGATATCCTGTTGAAATCGCCAGCGAATGTTTGCAAGAGGCAGCAGGACGAGCTTTTAGAAATTTGGATATTACGGAGATTCCACGATATTGGCTAGAGATAACGACACAAAAGCAATAACTCAAGGAAGCTGAGTACCAGGGTACAAGTTACCCAAGAGTTCTAGTACCAAGGTGAAAGCTCTTACTGGAGTTTGCGGACATACAGGATTTGAGCTAAATCGTTGCGTAAAAAGGCTGCTTCCTCTGTCTCGCCTAAGGCTCCTGCCAAAGCGATCGCTTCTAAATAGTAACTCTGGGCATTTGATAAATTACCCGTCGCTCGGTATAACTCAGCGAAGAAGCGCAGCGACGCTAGTTCTTCACGACGATTGCCCTGTTTTTGTGCAAGAGCTATGTGTTGATTGAGAGCTTGAAACGCTAACGGATATTGCTGAGTCATGCGGTAAGACTGGACTAAACCCCTGAGGGCGCGGAACTGGTTGGGGATATCACCACTATTCTGGGCTAGTCGCAGCGCAAATCGATAGTAGGTCAAAGCCTCTTGTTGACGGTTCGCGCTGCGATAGGCATCCCCCAAATTATTCCGCGTATTCGCTTCTCCAATGGGATCTTTCACTTGACGCCGCAACACCAAGGCAGCTTCGTATCGCTCAATTGCTTCTGGATAATTCCCTTGAGTCGCTGCCACCAAGCCAAGATTACTCAGGCTGAGTCCCTCACCTTCCCGACTCTTGATACTACGGGAAATTAAGAGTGCTTCTGCAAACGATTGGCGTGCTGCATCGTAACTCCCTGATTGCAGCAAGACGGTACCCACGTTATTCAAGCTATAAATCTGTCCCTGAAAATCCTGCTGGGTACGAGCAACTCCCAAACGGCGACGGAAGGCATCTTCTGCCTGCTGGTAGCGTCCTAAGTTAGCATACATTACACCCAGGTAGCTGTAGGTCTGAGCCTGTCCCTCGAAGTCACCGATTTGCTGATAAAGATCGAGTGCCTGCAACCAGTTTGCGATCGCTTTTTCATACTCCCTGCGTTGTTGCGCCTGTTCCCCCTGCCGCATGAGCGAATCGGCTTGTTGCCTCGATTCTCGCTGAATACCGTTGTTGAGAGGACTATTCAGTTGTTGGTTGAGATCGAGCGTTGGATTATCAGCAGGAACGTCTTGGCTCATTGCCGCCGTGCCGACAAGCAGTATAAGCGATGGCAGCGCAGCCAGTGTCGTGAGGCGAATTGCCACGACAGATAAATAGTTTCGTTTCATCTTTCTTCCCTCAAGAGCGGACGTTTGCTTGCTACCTCAGCGTTTAACCGATTGCACGCCCGTTCAATCGCCCAAAGCTGGTATAGCGTATAGTTCAGACTCCCCTGACAATTTGCCCTCCTCGCCCAAATAGATGGCACGAATATCTTCGGGTAAGGCATTCTCTAAGAGATGATACCCCTGCTGAAGCTGGATTCTCACTTGTGCGGGTGAAATGACTTCTCCCTCGGCTTGCAGATAAGCCGCAATGCGTGTTTCGCTCCAGTTGAACGTTTGAGCCATGACTACCATTAGCCGAATCACGGGTGGTAGCTGCTCTAAGGCTTGTTCCAGATAACACCACAAGGGTGGAGGGGCAGATTGCAAATCGTAGTGAATTGATTCTACAGGTGGCAGTTCTGCTTGGTTAATGCAGATAGCTGTCTGGTTGATCAGCCAATTTTGGAACGATGCCGATCCCGGCGTCGTATCGTAGTTTAGATTTAGTCCACGCATCTCATGGTAGATGTGACGCCAAGTCAGGGCAAACAGGTAGTCTGCTTGCACAGGCGATCGCGCTGAATGCCGAATTAAGGTATAGACAATGGGACTATAGCGACAGAAAATGGCGGTGAAGTACTTCCCCTGCTCCGGATGGCGCTGAAACAGGGTGAGCAATTCGCGATCGCTCTGATGAAACAGCGACTTGACAATCGGATGATTGGCTTCAGAAAAATGCGGAATTTGCACGGGTCTTAATTTAAGAGCTGGAATCAGGAAAAACGTCAATTGATGCTTTCAACTATATATACACTCGTCGCGATCAGAAAGAGGTATTTGCTCGTTTGGCGACTTTAAAGTTTTCCAAACTGCCAAGGACTAGGGCGTGTTTTCAAACCCTTCGATCCCCCCCAGCCCCCTTGAAAAAGTAGGGAGAATTCAGTCAACCTGCCCCTTGCATAGGCTCTCATCAGCCAGAGATAAAGCTCTTATAGGGTATCTATCCTCTTCTGATGAGGTGAACTATGCATTCTTCCCACCAGCCTTCCCAGGCAACTGCTCAAAACCTAGCCTCTCACTCCTGTTCTCGCGTTCCTCTCGATCTATTTAAAAGCGGACAGTTACTCGTCATCAAGCCCAACTGCCGAGGAGGATTGATTATCCAGAAACCTTTTTATGCCGACTTTGTTGGTTCTGGTGCAGCCGTGGGCGGCAGCTTTGATATCCAATGTACTTCCGTCTACGTCATAGGAGAGGTGGAATTTGACGTGCCAGCGACTTATGCAGAACGCCAGCAAGCCTTCCAGACACGAATTGCTTATATCCAAAAGTTGGAAGAAATCTTAAGCGTGTCATCCTCAATTCATCGCGCCTGCTTAATGATTCAGCAATTGTCGCTGTGGTTAGGAGTCAGCCACGTTAGAAGAATTCCCTTAGAATTAATTGCTCAACTAGGAGGAGTGCTACCAAACACGGCATCAGTTGCTTGGCAGCGACTCTCAACACGGAACGCTTCCCACCTTACCGAAATACGAGTAGCTCAATAACCCTGTAAAACCTGAATCCTTACTTACAAGGAATGGGCTAAAGCACTCCTTAATTACTCAGTGGGTTATTGAACGCCTATCGGAGAGGGAGGAGGGCGCTTCTCTATCTTTAGATTGATTTTGTCAAACAAACAATGAGGCTAACCTCCGGACAGGAACTCTTGAATCTCAGGAGTTATCACTTTATATCTATTAGATTTTTATTAAATAGCCGTTAAAGAGCTGAATTGCCAATATACTTTCTCAGTACTACTCCTATGTTACTGTCACTGCATTTTGCTGAAAACCCGTGTTTAAATATCTTCCGCCTCTCAACGAACATAACCTTCCTTATCCCGATACCATTCACCCGATCGTGGTGCATTTCGTGATTGCGATGGTGCTGTTTGCAGTGTTTTGCGATATCGTAGGATATTTCACAAAAAATCCTAAATTGTATGAAGTCAGTTGGTGGAATCTGGCGTTTGCAACGGTTTCGATCTTCATTTCAATAATTTTTGGACAGATTGAAGCTGGTCTAGCAGAACCTTACGCGTCATCGGTATCAACGCTGAATGTGCATACGATTTTGGGCTGGTCGCTGTCAGGAATTCTAGCCGTGGTCACGGCATGGCGCTATGTGATTCGGTTGCAGGAAAGACCGCAGTTACCCATTCCTTATCTTGCAGCGAGTGTACTACTGGTTGGGCTAGTTTGTATTCAGACATACCTGGGCAGTTTACTTGTGTGGGTTTATGGCTTGCATACGATTCCTGTCGTAGATGCAATTAGAGGAGGCTTGTCATGAATCCAGACCTGCTGAAAGAGTGGGGCAGTTTGGGAGTGAATGGGTTGCCCTACCAAATTCCCATCCATCCCAACCTGGTGCATCTAACACTAGGGTTATTTATCGTGGCGATCGCCTTTGACATTGTAGGGGTACTGTTTCCCCTGGACAAGGCGGCGTTTAAGTTTC
>DATNPT010000235.1:0-10433 GCA_036703075.1 Chroococcales cyanobacterium | reverse complement strand
TACTCTCTTTGCCCTCGCTTCACCTGGAAATCTAACGGAGAGATTATGGACTTCAAGAATAGGTAAACTCATAAACTGCAAATTTATTGATGCTGATTTATAACGTATTTTCCTAAAAGATTAGGGTAGTTCAAACAGTATACTAAGAAACCAATTGAAGCTAATTATATAGCGGCTTTCAATTGTGCGTGCTACACCCGATTGTAGGAGCGCACGGCCGTGGGTTCCTACAGAGGTACCGCATCTAATCGAGAAGGGCTACATGAACAAGAGTTAGGAATTTAGGATTGAGGCCTCTATTAATAGGCTAATGATTTGTAGTATTAACTAGGGTGTTCAAAGGCTATACGCCCTTGACAGAACGGCTGGAAGAAGGAGTCAGTGGAATGAGGGGATGGAGACAATTGCGATCGCTTCTCTTGACGGTTGTGGCTTTCGCCTTGGCGATTGCGCTGGCAAACTGTAATAGCCCCTCCAATCAGAGTGTTAACCAACCAACGCCTGCTAGTAGTCCACAGGCAGTCCCGGCTGGAGCATTGGTGTACGGTTCAGGTGGACAGCCAGCAAACTTGGAACCGGGGAATATTACTGACGGTAACTCGATTATTGTCCAAGACCAAATCTACAATCGCCTGATTGAAACGAAGTCAGGTAGCACGGAACTCGTACCGGGTCTAGCAACCGAGTGGAAAGGCTCTGAAGATGGTAAGACTTGGACGTTGAAACTCAGAGATGGAGTCAAGTTTCACGATGGAACTGATTTCAATGCTGAGGCGGTGAAATTCAATGTCGAACGTTGGTGGAATCCACAATTTGAGTTTGGTTATCGCAATGCTGGTAAGACCTACGAAATTTGGTCAGATCTGTTTGGTGGCTATAAAGGGTCTAGTCAATCCTTGCTGCAAGACCTTGTGGTAGAGGGCAAGGATACGGTTAAGTTTGTGCTGAAGCAACCCTTTGCAGCCTTCCCGAATGCGATCGCGTCGGGTTACTTTGGTATTGCCAGTCCAGATGCGATTAAGAAAGCTGGCGCGAACTATGGCACTCCCTCGTCAACGGCTGTCGGAACCGGCCCCTTTATTTTCAAGGAATGGCGTTCTGGCGATCGCATCATCTTAGAAAAAAACCCGAACTATTGGAAAAAAGGTTTGCCGAAAGTAGACCAATTGGTGATGCGCTTTGTCACCGATCCAGCCGCCAGATTAGCTCAGCTTCGGGCAGGGACAATTGATTTTACTGTGGATCTTACCCCCGATCAGATAGCAGAAATTCAAAGGGATACGAACATCCAAGCCCTGAAGCGCCCTTCGTTAAATGTCGGCTATTTGGGGTTAAATCCCAGCTACGAACCCTTCTCGAAGCTACAAGTCCGTCAAGCGATCGCTTTAGCGATTAATGCCAGGGAAATTGTTAGAGCGTTCTGGGGCGATACGGGTGAAAACACGCCTCACTTTACTCCCCCCTCGTTTGCCGAATACCAGTCAGACCGAGTTCAAGATTATCCCTACAACCCGGCACAAGCCAAGCAACTTTTAGCCCAAGCAGGCTATCCGAATGGCTTCCCCCTACAGTTGTGGTACATGCCAGTCAGCCGGCCTTACTTCCCCAACCCAAAACCCATCGCAGAAGCCTTTGCCGCCGAACTCAGCGCGATCGGGATTAAGGTAACACTTCAGACCAAAGACTGGGCAGCATACCTCGCAGACCGCACCAAACCCCCTGGATACCAAGCCTTCATGTTGGGCTGGACGGCGGACTACGGCGACCCTGATAACTTTTACTACGCTCACTTTGGTCCCGGTGCTACTGCCGACTTAGGAAACTGGAAAAACGAACAAGTCTTCCAGCTTTTAAATAAAGGTCGTGCTACAGGTGATAAGGTCGAGCGAGCAAAAATTTATAAGCAGGTAGACGAAATCCTCTACTTAGAGGCGGTTCGTCTACCTATCGTCCACTCGCAACCGCTTGTAGCGAAACGCAAAATCATCAATGGTTGGACTCCTAGCCCTCTTGGTTCTGAGCCTTTCGATGAGGTTACTAAGTCGTGATGGTTAGTAGTTATCGCCTTTCTCCCTTCTGCCTACTCCTACGGAGAACGCTGACGCTCCTAACGCCGCTACCGCTTCGCTATCGCGAACTACCTTTTTGTATTAGTTTGCGCCAAGAACCACTTGCAAGATTTCCAATAATTCATTAGAAGTGTAGGGCTTTGATAAGAAAACTTTAACATTATTATTAATAAGTTCAGTAATTTTATAATTGGATACCAGCCCGCTGACAGCGATAATCTTGACAGAGGTATTAATCTTTTGTAACTTTTGGATAGTTGTTAGACCATCCATAACTGGCATCATCATATCTACCAACACAAGATTGATATCGTCTTTATGTTGCTCGTATAACGCGAGCGCTTCAATGCCATTACTCGCCGTTAGAACCTTGTAGCCAGAGGCTTCTAGCGAGTTTTTGGTAATCTCGCGAATTGCATCTTCATCATCTACAACGAGAATTAACTCTCCGTGACCTCTTGGCAATTCGTTGCTCGTGATATCCCCGTCAATGCATTCAATTGCCTGCGTTACAGGTAAGTAAAGACTAAATTGTGTTCCTTTCCCCACGTCGCTAAAGACGTTCACAAAACCGCCGTGACTTTTGATAATTCCGATAGTCGTTGAAAGCCCCAGCCCTGTCCCTTTGCCCACTTCTTTGGTTGTAAAAAAGGGTTCAAAAATTTTATCAATTATTTCACTTTTGATTCCCGTTCCTGTATCGGACACGGCAATAACAACGTAGGGACCGACTTTAGCGTCAAGATTCATGCGGGCATAGTGAGTATCAATCCAGACATTTCTGGCAGAAATATCCAAAACACCCCCCATTGGCATGGCATCGCGAGCATTAATGCAGAGGTTCATCAGCACTTGGTGCAGCTGAGTTGCATCGCCGGAAATCGTCCAAAGGTTTTGTGTTGGGATATGAGTGTGAATTTCAATCGCTTTGGAAAATGTTTGTTTCACAATCTGCTCAATTTCCGCGATTAAGCATCCGACCTGTAGGGGGGTGTGCTTTCCGGCGAGTCCTCGCGAAAATGACAGCACTTGCTTGACCAAATTAGCTGCCCGTTTAACGTTCGTTTCCAGTATCGAAAGCCACTGCTGGCTTTGCTCGTCCAGGAGTTTGTACTCCAGGAGTTGAACGGTCATCATAATTGGCGTTAGCACGTTGTTGAGGTCGTGAGCAATACCGCTTGCTAGAGTGCCGAGACTCTCCAATCGCTGAGTGCGGAGAAACTGAGCTTCGAGTTGTTTTTTCTCGGTAATGTCGCTATTGACGCTAAGGATGGAGGTGGGTTGCCCATTCTCGTCGCGCACTAGTGTCCAACGACTGGCAACAATGATGTCTTTACCCGCTTGTGTGACTTGATACAACTCACTCTGCCACGCCCCAGATTCAGCCAAACTTTTCCAAGCGTCTTCGAGTTGATCTAAGGTTTCCCGTCGATATAAAAGCTCATTCGCATTTTTACCGATCGCATCTTCACCTGTCCATCCATAGACGTGTTGGGCCCCTTGGTTCCAATATTGGATGTGGTTGTTCAAGTCTCGCACCAAAATCGCATCAGTCGTGATATCGAGCAACGCGGCTTGTTCGCGGATTTTCTGCTCGGCAAGCTTACGTAGCGCCGCTTGCCGATGGGCATCGCTCATGTCGAGGACAAAACCAACAATGGTTTGTTGAGATTCCTCCACCAGTGTCCCACCAATCATTACAGGGACGCGGCTACCATCGTGGCGAATCAATTCTTTCTCGAAGGGAGTACAAACCCCACAACTGTTTAATTGTGCGATCGCTTTTTTTTCCAAATGCTGATAGTCTGGTGGGGTCATGTCATCCCAACGCAACTTTCCTGACCGCAGCGTTTCCCGATCGTATCCCACCATCTGGAGAAAGGCATCGTTCGCCTCTGTAATTTTGCCGCTCAGGTCTGCCAAAATAATCCCAATCATATTGGATTCCACCAAGCACCTAAACCGGGCTTCACTCTCCTGAAGCGCTCTAAATGCTTGCTCTCGCTCCTCTTGAGCCTGCTTGCGCTCAGCAATTTCCTGTTCCAGACGCTCGTTTTGCTCTATGAGTCGTTTCGTCAGGTTCCGCAAACGCAGGTGAATGTTGACGCGAGCTAAAACCTCTTCATGCTCCAGTGGCTTGGTGATGTAATCGACTGCTCCAAGATTCAACCCTTTGACCTTATCTACCTTCTCCGCCAAAGCGGTCATAAAAATGACAGGAATATCTTGAGTAGCGGGATTGCTCTTCAAGCGACGGCAGGTTTCAAAACCGTCCATTCCCGGCATGAGTATATCTAATAAAATCAGGTCAGGCGGTGCATATTCTGCCAGCTCAACTGCGCTTTCCCCATCTTCTGCCACCGCAACTTTGAACCCGAAGGTTTCTAAAAAATCGAGCAGCATTTCTAAATTGGTAGGAGTGTCATCGACGATTAGAATGACACCTTTTTCTGTAGTGTCAAAACTCATGCTTACCTCTTAAAATTGTTTTAAAAATTCCCGAATCTGTTTCCCTTTAAACTCTTTAGCCAGTTGACAGATATGGGTGGCAAACGGTACCCATCGCTCATCCAACTCCTCCAATTCATTCGCTCGCTTGACCAGTCCTCTCAGGTCGCCTCTTCTCGCCAAATCGAGCAAGGCAGCAATCTCTTGTGCAGATGGAACTACTAATTCTGGATTTTGCTGTCCTCGGACTTGGTCGGGCGGGCAGGTTTGAGATGTTGGATGAACATTCTCTCGCTCTTGCCTGTCGTGACTTATTTCCTCGTACACCCATTCTAGTTCCAAGTGCAGGCGTAGTTTTTCTAAAAGCTCTGCTTCCCGAACGGGCTTAGAGAGGAAATCATCACAACCCACTTCCCGACTCTGCTGCCGATTGAAATCAAACACGCTAGCCGAGACGGCAATCACCACCACATCTTTAAAATCGGGTGACATCCTTAGACGGCGGGTCGCCTCAAATCCGTCCATTACGGTCATAACCAAGTCCATAAAAATGACATGAGGCTTAAATTCACGCGCTTTATCTAGAGCGTCTAAGCCGTTGGTCGCTTCCAGAACTTCAAACCCGAAAGGTTCTAGGAGATTGACCAAGACAGAGCGATTTACCGATTGGTCGTCCACAACTAAAACTTTTCGTTGAGAGCCAACAAAACCAATGATGTTGCGTTGTGAGGCATTGGCAACATCAACAGCTTGGGCTACTTCAGATAAATCCAAATCAAGCCAGAAAACGCTTCCTTTACCTAAGCTACTCTTGACCTTCAGTTCGCCGCCCATCATCCGAACTAATTGACGGCTAATCGCCAATCCCAATCCCGTTCCTTCCGACTTATGATTATTCTCTCCTACCTGCTGGAATGGCAAAAATATTTCTTCTAATTGTTCCGGTGCAATACCGATACCTGTATCTTCCACCTGAAACCGAAGTTTCCCTTCTTGATACCCTACTTGAAAAGTTATACTCCCATTTTCGGTAAACTTGACGGCATTGCTCAGTAAATTTATTAAAACTTGACGCAACCGTTTTTCATCAGTTCGGATGATTTTTGGGAGAGGAGAAATAGTTTTGTAAATTAATGAAATTCCCTTTTGTTCGGCGTGGATGCGGCATATTTCATAAATTCCATTTATAAAGGCATGGAAATAAAACTCTTTTGGATAGAGTTCCATTTTGCGAGCTTCGATTTTGGAGAGGTCTAAAATATCATTAATGAGCGTTAGCAGGTGTTCGCCGCACTGATGGATAATATCAATTCCGTTAGCTTGCTGTTGAGTTAAATTTTTATATTTTTTAAAGATTTGAGCATAGCCTAAAATGGCATTGAGCGGAGTGCGAAGTTCATGGCTCATGTTAGCCAAAAACTCGCTTTTAGCACGGTTGGCGGCTTCGGCAGCTTCTTCAGCTTGCTGTCGATCCCGAATGGCAGCTTCCCTCACGCAAATTTCCTGTTCTAGGTGCAAATTTTTTTCTTCTAACTGGTGCGTTCGTTCTTGTACTTTGGCTTCCAGCGTCCGGCTATAATTTTCTAGATCCTGATAGAGACGAGCATTTTCAATTGAAATAGCGGCTTGGGAGGAGAGAAGTTGTAAAACTTCCACTCGCTCCGGCGTGAAGACACTCCTCGTTAGATTATTTTCTAAATAAAGAATGCCAATGAGTTTGCCTTGATGGACAATTGGCGTACATAAAATAGATTTAGGTTTGAACTTTAAGATATAGGTGTCCGTTGTAAAAGCTCCCTCACGAGTAGCATCGCTCAAGATGACATTATCTTGCGTTTGGCGCACGTAGTTGATGACGGATAAAGGGAGTTGCTGGCTAGTCTCCACAGGAACGGATTGCTTCACGGTTATCTCATCTTTATCTACACTACCTGAAGCCTCTATTAACCATTGTCCTGCTTTTTCTAAAATTAATAATGCAGATTCTGCTCCTGCATTTTCTAGCAGAATCTGCATTATTAATTTTAATAAATTACCTAAAACTATTTCTCCAGAGAAAGCTTGCGAAGCTTTCATTACAGCAGCTAAATCAAAGTCTTCCGAACTTCCTTTAGTGGTAGAGCTAATTGTACCGTTTATCTCTAATGCTTGATTTCTTGGCTTCGATATCTGGGAGAAAACGTGAGGATATCTTGCTTCTAAATTTTTGACCTTTGCAACGGCTCCCCAACGGACATAGCCATAGTAAGATTCAGTCAGGTAAAGATGAGCAAACTTCTCTTTTCCAATCGCAAAATAAAATCTAGCTACCAGTTCATTAGCTAGTGCCTCTTCTTGAATATATCCCTGTTGTTTGGCTCCAGCGATCGCGCGATCGTAAAATTCCATTGCTTGCCAATTTTGACCCAAGATACGCGCTTTTTCTGCTTCTACCAGCTCGTACTTGTGCTGAAAATTCATTGGGGCATGGAGCGCCCATTTTTGCATCTGTTCTTGATTCTTACTTACTCTACTCAAAAGCTGCTCTTGTTGTGGGCGTGACACTGACGGATATATCGCTAGTTGTGCTAAAGAATCGTAAAAATGGAATACTGGCACAACGAGGAATCCTTTTACCCCATCTAAATACTGTTCGGCTTGAGCTGCATTTTCTAATGCTCGATCGTACTCTCCAAACAAATAACAGAGGATAAGCCTGTTTACATGAAAATAATGGAGTCCAGTTCTGTCGTTACCTTTCTTAAGAAGCAGTAAAGTTTTTTCTTGGTTATATTTTTCACTCAAGAAAAAGGACGGTTTTGGTGAGGATTCTAGCAAGGTAAGGACTGACTGTCGAAATAGCTGATTCCAAGTCAAAGCATTTTCTTGCTGGAGTTGAGCAAGGGTATTACTGGTTGTTGCCATTTCTTGCTCAAGTTTTGTCAGTTCTTGACCAATTAAAAATGAATATTGGCATTTTTGCGAAGCAGAATAGCCACCATATTCAAAATTACCAGTTTCCAACCCGCTACAGTAACCATGGTGTAATAGTGGCAATGTTTCCCTAGCATGAACCTTCCCATGAATGGTACAAGAACTCCCTACAAATAATACACTTGTTTTAAGGTTTAACACATTGAACCGTTCAACTACACTTAATGCTAACTTGCCAAATTTATAAGCCGACTCAATATCCTGAACTATTCCATTTAAAATGACACCATAACAAACATAACCATAGGCTGAAAAGGGCGCATTTCCATACTTAATAGATAAATTTACTTGTTCGCATGCTACTAACGGAAATAGTGCAGGTGCAGCTTGATAGGTAGGAGAACCCAGACTTGTTAGCATACGTATCGCTGCTAACTTATCTACCTCTGTCATTAACGGGAGATTAATCAAGTCTTCTATATTTTTCCCCGCCAAATTTGTCTCTGTTTGAATCAGTGTTTGTTGGATATCCGAGGCACTAGGCGACGCTGGCAATCTTACCCCTAGCAATTCCAGCGCTTGTAACCCAATTTTGACCGCTTCAAGTTGTTTGACTTGCGCCATGCAAGCTTGAATTTTGACCTCATATACTTTCATTTTGTCGATAGAGGTTTTTGCCTGTTGCAGGACAATTGCTGCCCATCTCTCCATCGGCTCAAAGTCGCCGTTAAGGTACGCTGTTTCTATCGCTGACTCATAGAGTGCTAGTGTTAGGTTGTACTGATTGTGCCAACTATTTGCCGCTAATAATCCCAAACCCAGCTTTAGATAGCGAATAGCAGACTCATATGCTGTCGCAACTTTTGCCTTCTGTCCTGCTATGAGATTAAGTTCAGCCAGCTCATATCTTTCCGACTCTGAAGTAAGTAAGTCTTTGCCATAATTCAATTGGTTGACCAAAGCAAAAATATTTTCTTTTTGCTCTTCAATCGGTGTGTTTTGTAGTAGTAATTTGCCGATTTTTAGATGAGTTTCTTTTTGCAGTGATTCCGGGATGAGACAATAAGCGGCTTGTTGCACTCGGTCATGCAAAAACTTGTAGCTAACTTTTAATGACTCAACTGGCAAAGGACTTGAAGCTTCTAAATCAAGTACTAAGGGAATTTTATAAGCCTCCGAGAGAGATACAATCAGACCGGATTGTAAAGCTTCCCACAAATCCTTTGCCGTTTCGGACTGAGATTGATTATTAACAATAGCTAAAATATCTAAAGTAATTTTATCTCCAATACAAGCTGCTAACTTTAATACATCCTGCGTTTTAGGATGTAGCTTTTGAATTTGGCTGACCATTAACTCGACAACATTATCGGTAAGATCAATGCCTTGAAGCCGAGTAATATCCCACTGCCAGCATCCTTCTTTAAAATTAAATAACAGTAGATTTTCCTGGTAAAGAGATTTGAGAAGCTGAGTTAAGAAGAAGGGATTTCCCTGAGTTTTGCTATGTAATAGCTCAGACAGTTGCGTTGTTTTTGAAGTGTTAGTGCGGAGAGTATCACTGACTAACTGATTGACACAATTAATCGACAAAGGCTGGAGGACGATATTGTTTACAACAGCACTCGATGACTGAATCTCGTCTAAGACTAGCATCAATGGATGAGTGACACTGACTTCGTTATCTCGATACGCTCCAATCAGTAACAAATATTGGCTATCCGGGTCACACGCAAGCAATTGAATTAACTTGAGGGACGCTAAATCTGCCCACTGCAAGTCATCTAGAAAAATAACCAGTGGGTGTTCTTTCTTTGTAAATACATGAATGAACTGTTGAAACACTCGATTGAATCGGTTTTGGGATTCAGTCAATCCCAATTGAGGAACCTCTGGCTGAGAACCAACAATCCATTCAACCTCAGGAATAACATCAATAATGACCTGACCATTAGAACCGAAAGCTTCTAACAGTTTTTCTTTCCAAACTGCTATACAATCCGGATTTTCAGTGAGTAACTGTCGTATCAATTCCTGAAAAGCTTGAATTAAGGATGCATAAGGAATATTGCGCTTGAATTGGTCAAACTTACCGGAAATAAAATACCCCCGTTGGCGCACGATGGGTTTATGCACTTCATTCACTAGGGAGGATTTACCTATTCCGGAGTAACCGCTGACTAGCATTATCTCACCCCCCCTTTTTCCTCTCTTAGTAAGGGGAGATGGGGAAGGGTTGCTGACTTGCTCAAAAGCATCCATTAGGGTAGCGACTTCTGTTTCGCGACCGTAAAGTTTTTGTGGAATGGTAAATTGGCTGTATAAATCTAGTTGACCGATGGTAAAGTCTTCAATTTCCCCAGTTGCTTGCAACTTTCTCAGACATTCTCCTATATCACTTTTTAGCCCGAAGGCACTTTGGTATCGCTCTTCAGCCGTCTTAGCTAATAATTTCATTACAATATCTGAAACTGCCTTGGGAATCCTCTCTATCTCTCCATCTCCTCCTCTCTCCAGTTCTGCTGGCGGAACGGGCGTTTTAGCAATATGACAATGCACTAATTCTAAGAAGTCATTAGATTGAAAGGGTAGTTGCCCCGTCAGCATTTCATAGAAGGTAACGCCTAAGGAATAAAAGTCAGTTCGATAGTCAATTGAACGGTTCATCCTTCCGGTTTGTTCCGGTGACATATAAGCGATGGTGCCTTCAATCCAATTGAGATTACTGATTGTCTGATTTTCCTGCGACAGTTGCGAGGCGATGCTAAAATCTATGATTTTTACTTGACCGATTTGGACATTGAAGAGAATGTTATGGGGCTTAATATCTTTATGAATAATATTGTTTTCATGGAGTTGCGAGAGGATTTCAGCTAGCTGAATCGCAATTTGCAGAAACTGGCTTAACTCGAATTTTTGAGTGGCGATCGCATTTTTCAGCGTTTCTCCACCAAAATCGGATAAGATAAGTGCCAGCCCGTTTTGATAGCTCTCTAACCCTAA
>DATNPT010000228.1:0-3461 GCA_036703075.1 Chroococcales cyanobacterium | reverse complement strand
CTTATGTTATCTTCACTTATCTTTAAGTTACTCGTCCTGCCAGAAAGTACCTCTAACTTCAGGCGTATATAAAAGTTGCTCTCTCTACATCATGAAAAATTTCTTCAGCAAGTTCTATACGTGAATCATTTCCTTACAATTAGAGTTCGTGTAGTCGAGCCAATCATAACTCCACTCCCCAAACCTTAATCGTCTTATCCTGACTGCCACTCACCAAACTTTGCCCATCCCAACTAAACGCAAGACAACTCACTGCATTTTCATGCCCCGTCAGCGTGTTCAGTAACTGCCCCGTCTGGACATCCCAAAGCAGAATTGCCTTGTCATAACTTCCAGCACTCGCCAAAATTCGTCCATCTGGACTGAACGTAAAGCAACCCACCGAGAAAGAATGCCCTTCTAACGTATGCAGCACCTCTCCCGTGTCAATCTGCCACAGTCGAATGTTCCCGTCCCAATTCGTACTGGCAAGAACTCGTCCATCCCGACTAATCGCGATCGCTTTTACCCCTAAACTAGCTTTAAACGTGCGAGGTTTGTCTCTAGTTTGCAGATTCCAAAATTTAATCGTGCCGTCAAAACTCCCACTAATCAGAGATTTCATCGAATTATCAAACCCGCCACTAACCAGCGTCTGCGTATCAGGAGTGAAGGCAAGACAACTCACCGTTTCCCTATGCGCCCCCCAGGTCAGCAAATTCCCAAACGTACAAATCAGCTTCCCTGTCTTAAGATTCCAAAGCTTAATCGTTTTGTCCTGACTACCACTGGCGAGAATTTGCTTATCGGCGCTAATCGCTAATGCGCCAATCTCTGCTTCATGACCGTACAGACTGTGCAGTTGTTCCCCTCGATGCCAAACTTCAACAAAGTGACGAGACGCATTGATAACTCTCATCAAAGTCTGTCCACCGGAACTAACTAGATAAGACTCCTTCGCTCTAGGATATTTAGGAATCGTGTAGAGTACTTCATCCTCATGCAAGTTGACAACACGAATAGTCTTACCTCGCAAAAACGCGATCGCTTCCCCATCCGAACTAATCGCTATATTTTCTCCTCCCTTAATAGTCCGAAGGCAAGTCATAAAGCGATAAAAATCGAAGTCTCGCAATGCTTTTCGGACTTCCGGCTGCGTCTTTTCCCGAAGCAGTAAATAAGCCACTCGCTGCACAAAATCCGATTCATCTTGCAACGCTGGAATCACCAACTCCAAGCCTTTTTCCCCATATTTCAGAGCATCATTCAGCGCAGCAATTCGTTGCTCAACATCCGGGACAATTGCGCCAGAATTCCTCACACCCAAGCGGCGCGTAATCCCTTCTAGTCCTCCCAAAACCACACTACCTGCTGGGGCAACATTTTGCCCGCCGAGGACAGCATCATTCTCTTTGGGTTGATTAGGATTTTCGGGCATGATACCGCTTCCCTGGCTGCACGAATACAAGCCTCTTATTATATTTCTAGGTTTGAGCGATCGAGTTTTTCAATTCTTGCACTTCAGTGTTTTCCAGGTGTAGTTCAAGACAGGGCGTAACGCCTGTTTAAAGTATTGAGTGCTACTGCCAACGCGATCGCGTTGGCGTAACGTCAACGAAGTATATGAGTTGAACGAAGGTCTAGGGGCGAACCCCTGGCAAGCAGTAGAGAGACAACTCAATTCAATGCCAGAAGAGTGCCAACTCAATGCCACAATTGTTTACATCATTGAACTCAACTGTTCTTCACAAACCCAAGCCCCGTGAAAGCCATAAGGTACTCGCTGAGGCATAATCACCCGCGCCACAGGGGAAGCCGTCACATCCTGGGCATTGACCACCACCAGTTCAGACGTTCCTGAACCCTCGTCGTGGACAAAAGTCATCAGCCAGCCGTCATCTTCAGCGGTTGCACCTAGGCGAGGAACAAATACTGCCTCACCCCCATAGCGTCCCGCCCCAAATTCATGAGTTTGGGAATTGCCATTGCTAAAGTCATACTTAATCAACCCTTCGATCAGGGGCATTGGAGGAGCACAAAACAGTGCCGCGTAGCCATATCGCATCGGTCGTCCCAATAGCTGTTCGTTCACGCGAGGGAATTCCGAAGCGCGCTCGTCTAGCAGTTCTTCTCGTACCGTTCCGGTGTTGAGGTTAAACCGCCACCGATACAAGCGAGCAATATCTCCCTCCGTTTCAATCGGCGTCTGGTCAGACATCAAGACAGTAGTGGAATTCATCCGACAAGCAACCAGCACCACTTCATCATCCGACTCGTAAGCATTGAGGGTATGGAAGACATAGCACGCCGGACTTTCAAACCAGCGAATGCTGCTATTATCGCCATGACGAGGAAGGATGCCAAAGCGACTGGCACGAGTTGGTTCAAACATCAAACCCGGTTCTCCCCGCTGCATCCGTTCCAGTCTGAACGTTACAGGCAAATCCATAAAGATGGTGTAGTGTTCGGTGATGGCGAAATCATGCATCATCACACCCACGGGTAAATCAATAGGCACTGTTCGCAGTAGCTCCCCTTCAGGTGAGACAATGCTGTATTGCAGGAAGGGTCGGGCAAACATAGAGTAGCCGATGAACATCATCTCACCCGTAACCGGGTCTATCTTGGGATGAGCAGTAAACGAAGATGCAAGTTTGCCATTGTAGGTATACTCGCCAACGGTTTCCAAGCTAGGAAGCTGAATCGCATGAGGCGCACCCCCTTCCCAAAGCGCTAAAAACTTACCGGCGTGCCAAGTTAAAGCGGTGTTAGCTACATTCTTGAATGAACCGTAGGAGTTGTCCGGCCCAGATGGTTCTAATATCCCCGTCCAGATAGCACGACCTTCATCCCGCTCAGCCTTAAATCCTCGTGTCTGCACATAGCGGTTGAGATAAGAGGCTTTACCGTTCTTAATTCGCACCCCATGCAACATTCCATCTCCATCAAACCAGTGATACTGACCAATGGGTGGAAACTGGGGGTTAGGGCCATTACGCACGAACATTCCGGATAAATCGCTGGGAAGAGAACCAATTACCGTAAGTTCGTCATCTATGATTTCGGAATGCACCGGGGCGAAGTTAGCTTCTAGAAAAGGATTGGCTGCTGTAGTTGTCATAGTGTCTGCCAGTGTCTTTCTTTTCAGGTCTGCTGAGTTATGCAGACGTTCTCTTTTGGCTTACCAGGGAAACAAGGAAAGCCTCCTAGATGAACCTTAACAACTCTGCTGCTCTGGGTGCTAACTTCAAGCCTGCCATTGGGAAAGGTATTTCAGCCTTTGGATGCGATCGCACTTTCCCATAGACAGTCTGTCAAGAGAGCATTTTCTTCGAGCGAGATAATCCGCCCAAACATGATTAAAACTTTTAACCTGCCCAATTATTCCGGTTGAGGTGGGTTTTTGTCTGTCCTATTTAACTAAGACAATTCACTTCACCTATGCAAACGACACTATACAACGTTGGCAATTTTGCCGTGCC
>DATNPT010000219.1:0-11481 GCA_036703075.1 Chroococcales cyanobacterium | reverse complement strand
AAAGCGATCGGGCTGAGGACCAGTGGAGATTAAGGTCGCAGGCAAACGAAAGAAATCAGCAGCGTCAACGAGTCGGCGCAGCTGATTTTTTTCTTCAGGAGGCAGGGTGGAAGCGTCAACGACTTTTGTAAGACGCATCCCTGCAAAGCCACCAGTCCGTTCTATAGTCATCCGCATAGGTTTCCTCTCAGCAGTGGCAAGCTACGCTCGAAGATAAAGCTTGATGACTTTCATATTAATTCAGGAGTTTTGGAGAAGAACTAATCCTATGGTGGACAGTTTTCACCAACGATAGGGCTACTTTCTTGAGCAGTAGACCAGTCGGGTACTGCTCACTAGTAACGATTGAACCCTACGCCATCACCATCCCACCATCGACATTAAAGACTTGACCTGTGATATAGGCAGCCGCAGGATCGGCAGCCAAGAAGCGAACCATGCCAGCGACTTCCTCGGGTTGACCGTAGCGTCCTAGGGGAATGTATTTCAGTATTTCATCGGCTTTGATATCGCTCGTCATATCGGTCTCGATAAACCCTGGTGCTACCGCATTTACCGTGATGCCACGGCTTGCCAATTCCTTCGCTACCGTTTTGGTAAAGCCAATGACACCAGCTTTAGCGGCACTGTAATTCGCTTGCCCAGGATTTCCCATCTGGCCTGCAACCGAGGCAATATTAATGATACGACCAGAGCGTTGCTTGAGCATGGTCTTGCTCACTGCCCGCGTACACAAGAAAACGCCAGTTAAGTTTAGGTCAATCACGGCTTGCCATTCTTCCGGTTTCATGCGTAGGAGCAATGTGTCGCGAGTAATGCCAGCATTATTGACAAGCACGTCGATTCGACCAAACTTTTCTAAAGTGCGATTAATTAGGGCATCTACTTGCTCGCTCTTAGAGACATCAGCTTGCAGCGCGATCGCCTCTGGCGCTGCGCCTCGCGCAATCGCATTTCCGCCAGCTTGAGTAATGCTGGCTACAACCTCTTCGGCAGCCGCACTAGAACTAGCGTAGTTGACTACTACATTCGCGCCTTGGCTTGCCAACGCCAAAGCGACTGCTCGACCAATCCCGCGCGAGGCACCCGTAACGATCGCGACCTTTTGACTCAGCCTACCGGAGTTATTGTTGAATTGCTCTTGAGTGGTCTGTGATGCTTCCATAAAAATTTCCTCTTGAACTGTCTATCTAAGTCAGCTCCAAGAATTTTGCACTAGAATCGAGCAGAAACACCAAAACAGTGGTTTTTTCCTATGGCAGTTAAAAAGCAGTTTGCCAGCTTCCAAGAGCTACTCTCCGGTTCGGATGTACCAGTCTTGGTGGATTTTTATGCGACTTGGTGCGGTCCGTGTCAAATGATGGTTCCCATCCTAGAGAAGGTGAACGAGCAGCTGAAGGGACGCTTACAAGTTGTCAAAATCGACACCGACAAATACTCTCAGCTAGCATCTCATTATCAAATTCACGCCCTGCCCACCTTAGTACTCTTCAAAAACGGTCAGCCAGTAGAGCGCATTGAGGGAGTCGTGCCAGCCGATCAACTCGTCGTCCGGCTACAAAGCTTGCTCTAGTTGGCTGCCTGTTCAATCGAGTTCAAGATACCTCAAGGAGAGGGAGCTTCGTCTTTCGGAGGCTCAGACGTTTGGGTGGATGGGGAATCTCCATTGGATTTTCCTACCTTGTCTTGAGCGCGCTGTTCCCGTTTTTTGCGATCGGCTTTGAGGGCATCCTCGATCGCGGATTTGACCTGCGCCATCTTTTCCAGGTTGCTGCGGTATAGCTCCAAGTCTTTTTGCAACTTGTCTTCGGGCAGGTGTAGAGTCGTGCTAACGGTATTGAGGGCTTCAGTTCGCCGCTTTTCCTCGTCCACTAAATCCGAATCCGCCTGTTCCAGCAGGGTATACACACCAATGGCAAACAGGCGGCTGTATTTAAAGTTGGGATTGTCGGAGATTGTTGCGACAATCGCATGCAGTTCTTCCGCTCCAAGTGTAGGAGTAGGAGAACCGAACCATGAGACTAACTCTTGTCCAGATAAACGTTGTGCGATCGCTTGCAGACGCTGGGCATCCTGCTTGTACTGTTGCGGGTCGTTCCCCACTGCCTGACACAAGGCATCAAAAATTGATTCTTTATCGTGTTCTGGTCGATAGCCCTGCATGAATCGGTTAAAGGAAGTCACGACACCCAAGGCATAGATAGGGTCGTACTTAAAATCAACATTAACCGAAAGCAAATGCATTTCTACCATCAACTCTTCTACCACCCGTCGGTAGATTGAATTAACAGGACGGGTGTGATGGTTATAAAAATCTCGTTTTGTATCCGAGACTGTACGAACGTTACTCACAAAGCAGACATTAAGGGGGGACGTAAAACTATTGTCTCGCTTAAAGACTCGTTTGCCAAGGTAAAAATTCATAGAGGGCTTTAGCGATCTAAAATTTGGGATCGCTGTCTTTAAAAGCAAGCAGTCGCTTTTGAGTTAATAGTAAAAAATACAGCCATTTATCATTCAAAGCGCTTTATCGTATGGTTTTTTCTCCCGATCTCATCGCCTTGGCACGCTACATGGCGGGTGAATTCGATAATCAACAACAAGCTATTGCGGAGCCTGCTTGGTACGTTCATCTGCGGCTCTGGCAGCGACCTGTACCCTTGTTTACAGAGGATAGTCTTACCCTATTCGCCGAGCAAGCCAGTATTGTCAATTTGGATAAGCCTTATCGTCCCCGAATCCTCCGACTTACGGTGAGCGAAAACACGCCAGAAGCTTTGCAGGTACAGTACTACATGTTCAAAGATCCAGAGGTAATTCGAGGTGCCGGACGTAATCCAGAATTATTAAAAAAACTCACCAGCGAACAGATTGAGTTTTTACCAGGCTGTGCTCTCACTGTCCAGCAGCGACAACTTGCGACAGACTCCTACGAGTTCTCGGCTGCATCAGAAACGGGTAGCCCTTGTAGCTTTAGCTATCAGGGCAACACTTACCAAATTTCTCTAGCGTTTGAGGCAACTGCCGAAGAATTTCGCAGCTACGACAAAGGTATTGACCCCACCACCGGAAAAGCAACGTGGGGAGCTTTGCTCGGTCCATTTCGCTTTAAAAAACGCCAAGATTTTGCTGGCGAATTGCCAGTTTAATGCATGCTCGTTGGCGAGTTGATGGTAGGTATGAGTTAAACTTACTGCTTAACCTTCAGCCAGCTACTACAGGTATACGTCCCTCGTCAGGTTGGCATACTACGAGGAACTCCTTCTAACGCTTCTTGTTCAGTATCAAAGATCTCAAAGACAGAGTCCATCATCGTCACTTCAAACACGAGTTTGGCTTCGGGATGGACATTACAAATGCGAAAGCTCCCTTTAACTTTATCGGCATCTCGCATGCCTGCCACTAAGGAGGTGAGACCAGAGCTATCAATAAAATTAACTTGGCTGAGATTAACAACCACATGGCGGCTAACTTTGGAAATACACTCTTGCAACTTTAGGCGAAATTGCCAAGCTGTGGTGATGTCCAAGCGTCCGACTGGTGCTAAAACAATGACGGTGGTTCCGTCAGGCGTCGTGTGCGTTTTTTGCTCAATATGAATCATCTGTACCTCCTCGCAGCGGCGATAGCGCCGCTGCTCTTTGGCGCGCTTACAAACCAGTCCAAACAACAAGCACCCTTATTGAACTTATATGGCTATTCACTTCACGTTAGTCTAGCTCAGATATCGTTTGAGTTTGAAGCTGGCCAGTTAGACCAATCTTGGGGTTTGAGGAAGGTGTTATACAAATCGGCTTCAGGTGTATTGGGTTCGGGTTTGTAACCGTATTCCCAACGAACTAAAGGAGGGAGAGACATGAGAATTGACTCGGTACGTCCATTCGTTTGCAGACCAAAAATTGTCCCCCGGTCGTAGACGAGGTTAAATTCTACATAACGACCTCGACGATAGAGCTGGAAGTTCCGTTCTCTCTCGCTGTACTCGATGGAGTGGCGTCGCTCAACAATCGGTAGGTAAGCCGGTAAAAAAGCTTCACCGCAGGATTGGACAAACGCAAACAAGTCTTCCCAACTGCGCGGTTCTACCGCTCCAATTTCATCACTATAGACGGCGGCTGGACCGTTGCGATCGGGTCCGCGATACAGTTTTCCTCTGCCATCTTGATAGTCAAAAAACAGCCCACCCACTCCCCGTGTTTCCTGACGATGTTTTAGGTAGAAATATTCATCGCACCAGCGCTTGAACACAGCATAATACTCAGCGTGGTGAGCATCACATGCAGCTTTTAGAGTGCGGTGAAAATGAGCCGCGTCTTCGGCAAAGGGGTAGTAAGGAGTTAAATCCGCACCTCCTCCAAACCACCAAACTGGGCCCGCCTCAAAGTATCGATAGTTGAGATGAACGGTGGGAACGTAGGGATTATGAGGATGCAGCACCATTGATGTGCCAGTCGCAAAAAACTCATGTCCGGCAGCCTCTGGCCGTTGCGTCAAAATTGAAGGAGGCAGATGGTTGCCCCAAACTTCAGAAAAGTTGACACCACCCTGCTCGAATACACCACCATCGCGAATAACACGAGAACGACCGCCACCCCCTTCTTCTCGCTCCCAGCTATCCTCCTGAAACGAGCTAACGCCATCGAGCTGTTCGAGAGCTTGACAAATCTTATCTTGCAGCTGTTGCATGAACTGCTTTACTCGCTCCCTGGAGTCAGCAGGAGGTAAGGAAGTTGTATCAGTCGTTACGTCCGTCTGAAAAGCTGTCATAATCTCAATTCAATCTAGTTAACCCAAAAGCTCACTACAGCTGCTCTCGCGTTGGGAAAGGTTTAAGCCTTGACTCTAGCTGATGAGAGTAGCGCCATACTCTTTCTCCCGTTGTTGTGAGGAGCACGCTACCTGTCATAAATCCTCTAGAACGGATAAAATCGCGCATCAAGACCAAAACTCATGCTTGGATTGCCACTGTCCTTTCTTAGACTAGCTCGGATTGGTACTTTAAAAGCACCGACTATTCGTCAAGAGTGTTAATTGTTCTTGAGGAGTTGGGATTATATCCTAATAAAGGGATTCTACCCGCAACGCCATTTGCATCTTTGAAGTCGAAGGTTGCCTGAGCGTCGCGGCAGGAGGCGTGTTGTGATTCTCAATTTTTCCTTTAAATTAATTGCTGGTCGAGAGGGGCTTTGGTGCAAGTTCTCGCTGTTTAGAACCTATCGCGCTCTAAGTACGGCCCCGGTAGATGTTCTTTGGCAAAAAATCATCAACTTAGCTGATGTTTCCTGGCATCCCTTGTTGTCGAGCACCAATGCTCCTATAGGGTTAATCGCGAAACCGGGTCTCATTTACCAGGTCGTGACTCGCCTCATCCCAATTCCCGTGCAGATTTTTGTCGAGCGCGTTCGACCTGGTGAGTTACTCAGCGTGCGCGTACTAGCCATCCCTGGCGTGGAAAAACGAATAACTTATCAGGTAGAATCTACGGTTTGCGGTACCTACGTGTCTTACTCCGTGACGCTACGGGGTTGGTTGTCTCCTTTAATCTGGTGGTGGATTCGACCGTATACAGCTCGTGTAGCGTTGGAATTAGCTCAAGCAGCAGAAGAGATAGCCGCGTTATAAGCAATCTGTTTTCCAGGAAATAGATTGCATAAATTTACAAAATAATACAATTTTCTAACAACCCCTTAAGATCTATGAAGAATCCCTAACGAAGTTGCCTGAACCTGGATGAACTCCGGTCAAGGAATGAAATTTATTATGCTCGATGCTAGTTCAGTTCTAGAAGTATTACGTCCAGTTCAAGACCCCGAACTTCGTAAGAGTTTGGTGGAATTGAATATGATTCGGAATATCAAAATCGATAATGGCACTGTTAGCTTTACTTTAGTCTTGACCACGCCAGCTTGTCCCTTACGAGAGTTCATTGTTGAGGATTGCCAGAAGGCAGTAAAGCAGTTACCCAGTGTGGAAAAGGTTGTCGTCGATGTCACGGCTGAGACACCTCAGCAAAGATCGCTACCCGATCGCACCGGCATTGCTGGGGTAAAAAATATTGTGGCAATTTCCAGCGGCAAGGGTGGCGTAGGGAAAAGTACTGTAGCTGTTAACGTGGCCGTAGCCCTAGCGCAGACAGGTGCTAAGGTCGGTCTACTCGACGCCGATATTTATGGTCCCAATGCTCCAGCGATGATGGGGCTAGAAAACACTAAGGTCATGGTGCAGCAGGGTGCCCAAGGAGAGGTGTTGGAACCGGCATTTAACCATGGCGTCAAACTAGTTTCCATGGGCTTTTTGATTGACCCCGATCAGCCCGTGATTTGGCGAGGACCCATGTTGAATGGAATTATTCGTCAGTTTCTCTACCAGGTCAATTGGGGTGAATTAGATTATCTACTGGTAGACATGCCGCCTGGAACGGGTGATGCTCAGTTGACCATGGCACAAGCTGTACCCATGGCAGGTGCTGTCATCGTGACAACCCCACAAACCGTGGCGCTACTCGATTCTCGCAGAGGGTTAAAGATGTTCCAACAGCTAGGAGTCCCCGTGCTGGGAATTGTAGAAAATATGAGTTACTTTATCCCACCCGACTTACCCGATCGCCATTACGATCTGTTTGGTTCTGGTGGTGGAGAGAAAACCTCTAAAGAACTGGGCATTCCCTTATTGGGCTGTATCCCCTTAGAGATATCCTTACGGCAGGGAGGCGATCGCGGAGTACCGATTGTTGTCGCCGAACCCGATTCAGCATCAGCTAAGGCTTTAGCCGCGATCGCATCTCAGATTGCCGCGAAAGTCTCGATCGCTGCCCTTGCTTAGTAACTAGCAATTAGTAAGTGGGTTTTTCCGATCGAAAAGTCCTGACACATCAGCTCTAGTAAAGCTAATTGCTAACAATAAGAATCTTCAAACGCTTGATATGTTGCAACGATCGCTATTTAGTATGCGCTGGATGCGCTGGAAGAGTGTCCTAACTCCTTGGCAGGATTTAGACTGGCAGCTCATGGCATTAAGCATAGGTCTGACCGGTCTTGGCGGGGTGATGATTCGCAGCGCTGAACTGAACAATGGGCAAACAGACTGGTGGTGGCACTGGATTGTTGGTGGCATCGGAGTAGCCCTAGTGCTAGCGATCTCCCGGTGGCGCTACGAAATTCTCATCCAGTGGCATTGGGTCGTTTATGGCATTACGATTGCCGGTCTCATTGCGGTAATGTTTGTCGGTAGCACGGCTAACGGTGCTCAACGCTGGATTAACATCCTGGGCTTCCAGGTTCAACCCTCGGAATTTGCCAAAATTGGCTTGATTATTACTCTGGCGGCGATTATCCACTCACAACCGGCGACAACTCTAGGCTCTCTGGCTAGAGTTTTAGGCATTGCAGGAGTCCCTTGGATTTTCGTATTTTTAGAGCCGAACCTGGGAACTTCTCTCGTATTTGGTTCGATTACAATGGGCATGCTCTATTGGGGAAATACGAATCCCGGTTGGCTGCTGCTGATGATTTCTCCCATTATTTCCGCGATCGTGTTTACAGCGTTTTTGCCGGCCTGGTTCGTCTGGGTGATCGCGATGGGAATCATTGGTTGGAGGAGCTTTTCCTGGCCGATTTTGGGGTCGTTGAGTGCTGTTGTGGTGAACTCGCTTTCAGGAGGACTGGGAAATCTTTTGTGGGGTCTGCTCAAGGATTACCAAAAAAAACGACTGACTTTGTTTTTAGACCCTAACCAAGACCCCCTTGGAGGGGGATATCACCTGATCCAATCAAAAATTGCGATCGGAGCGGGTGAATTTTGGGGCAGAGGGCTGCATCAGGGTACCCAAACCCAACTCCGCTTTATTCCCGAACAACATACTGACTTTATCTTTTCAGCAATTGGGGAAGAACTCGGCTTTATCGGCTGCATGTGCGTTCTACTAGGCTTCTGGTTCCTCTGCCTGCGCTTAGTGATTATTGCTCAGAACGCGAAGGACAACTTTGGCTCTTTGATCGCGATCGGCTTTCTTTCGATGATTGTCTTTCAAACTGTCGTCAACATTGGGATGAATATTGGCTTGGCTCCCATTACTGGTATTCCGCTACCCCTTTTAAGTTACGGGCGCTCGGCATTGCTAGCAAACTTTTTAGGTCTAGGATTAGTGGAGTCGGTTGCCAATCATCGACCTCGATTGAGGTTTTAGTTATGAGTCATTTGTCATTAGTCATTGATGAGTACTATGGATGAATAAGTGATGATTGAATGACTAATGACCAGTGGCTCCTAGTAAGCTAGAATTACAACCTCAGTGAGTAGAGAATCATGATTCTTCCCGGTTCGATTGTTCGCGTGACTAATGTTAACGATATTTACTATCACTTTCAGGGACTGGTTCAACGAGTTAGCGATGGTAAAGCTGCTGTACTTTTTGAAGGCGGTAACTGGGACAAACTCATCACGTTCCAGCTATCCGAACTAGAAGAGGTGGAGCTAACAACGGGGAAAAAAGGCAAATAGCCATGGCTCATCAGTCACGAGCTAAGGACTAATGACTACTAACTAACAACAAATAACTCAACTATGCGTCTTCCCTTGCCCCAGTTTGCCATTGGCGATCGCCCTGACAATCATATTGCTGAGGTGATCGAAACGGCAACGACGGAATTTCTGGCTCAGTGCTTGGAGCCAGAGGATTTGAGCTTTCCCGTCATGCCTCCCTTTGGTAGCTGGGTCAGGTCTATTGATGAAGAATCAGGCAACCAAGTTCTGGCGGTTGTCTACTATGCAACCACAAGTCCAATTGACTCCGTTCACCGAGCTAGAGCGCTCGGGTTGTCACTAGAAGATTTGCGCGAGCAGCAACCCCAAATTTTTGCCATGCTCAAAACCGAGTTTCGCGCTGCGATCGTGGGATTTTTACCTGCTAATCGCGGAGGAAATGGCTCAAGACAGACGAGCGGACCAGTCTATCAATATCTTCCCCCCCGTCCGCCACAAATTCACCAAGCGGTTTACCAGTGCGCGCCAGCAGAAATTATTCACTTTAGCGAACAGTTGGATTTTTTGCGAACGCTGTTACAAGTGAATGGAGCGCCGGTAGAGGCATTAACCGCCGCAGCAATTCGAGAAGTTTATCAACTCCGCCAAGGCGATCGCGAATGGCTAGTCAAGGCAGGGCGAACCTTGAGCGTTCTGCTCAAGGATGACTACGATCGCTTGCGATATATTTTAAGTCAACTGCACTGGTAGTCCATTCAGAAAATTCCCACTGGGACGGGAGTGTGAGCAAGCTTTGCGCTTGTGCTACCTAGAAGCAGTAAGACTGGAAGCAAGAGCCACCTCGACGTTCACCCACTTCTCATCCCCGCCCCAAGGATGGTGCAGTATTGCTCAGGTAGAGGATAAGATTCAGCCGATCCGGTACTCGCTGCATATGGAATCAATTACACACACTCTCAAGGAACCAGTTGTTTCCTTTGTGATACTTTTAGCGGTCATCTTCGTGGTGCCTCCCATATTTGAGCGACTGCGACTCCCTGGATTGGTAGGTTTACTGGTAGCAGGTGTTGTGCTGGGTACTAGCGGGTTGCATCTACTCGATAACAAGTCCGAGACGATGAAGCTGCTATCGGAAATCGGAAAAATTTATCTGATGTTCGTCGCAGGCTTAGAAATTGACTTGGCACAGTTTCGGAGGACGAAAAACCGCTCGCTTGGGTTTGGTAGCGCTACTTTTCTAGCCCCGTTGATTACCGGAACTCTAGTGGGTCGTTTTGTTGGCGGCTTTGATTGGAATGCTTCTATTTTGATTGGCTCTCTGCTGGCCTCCCATACGCTTCTGGCTTATCCTATCGTTCAACGATTGGGTGTTGTAGGAAATGAGGCAGTCACCGTCACAATTGGTGCCACGATCTTTACGGACATTGGCGCTCTCCTCGTTCTGGCGATTTGTGTTGGCGTCAAGGGTGGCAACTTCACAGCAGTCAGCCTAGTGATTTTGCTAGGGTCATTGGCTATTTACTCCGCCGCCGTCTTGTTTGGCTTTGACTGGTTGGGGAAAGAATTTTTCCGTCGCTCTAAAGATGACCACAGTAATCAATTTTTGTTTGTTCTGTTGGCTGTGTTTCTAGCTTCAGTAGGAGCGCAGCTGATTGGAGTCGAAAAAATTGTCGGTGCATTCCTCGCTGGTTTAGCCGTGAACGACGTTTTAGGGCATGGACCGGTTAAAGAAAAGGTAGAGTTCATTGGCAGTGCCCTGTTTATCCCAATCTTTTTTGTGGATATGGGTTTGTTGCTCGATCTTCAAGCCTTTGTCAAAACCCTATCCTCTTTTGGTCTAACACTGGCAATTATCGGAGGGTTGATTGGCAGCAAATTCCTAGCCGCGTTCATCGTCAAATTTTTGTACCGCTACAACTGGCAACAAACATTGACGATGTGGTCGCTATCGTTACCCCAAGTGGCAGCGACCTTGGCCGCTACCCTTGTTGGATATCAGCAAAAGATTCTCAACGAGGCGGTCTTAAATAGCGTCATTTTAATGATGCTGGTAACATCAGTTCTCGGTCCATTAATTACAGCACGCTCTGCGGCTCAGTTGGCACCAGAGACAGCAAACCTAACCGATCTATCCGATGAAAGCGATCGCGTAGAAGCAGTACCCGAAGAGTCTCAAAGAATTAGTGAGTTTACAGTTGTGGTACCGCTGTCTAATCCCCGGACAGAGCGGTACTTGATTGAAATGGCATCCTTGTTGGCACGGTACGAAGGCGGTCGGATCGTACCGTTAGCGATCGCTCAAGCTCACGCTCGCATGGATGACCCTGAGTTGAATAAAGCTGTCAATCGCAGCAAAATACTACTCGATTCAGCAAGAGATCTGAGTCGAGAATTAGGAGTTGAGGCGTCACCGGAACTGCGAATTACCTACGACATTGCTCAGGGAATTAGCCATGTCGGTCGAGAACAAGATGCCAGTATGATCGTGTTGGGCTGGAGTGGACGGATGGGTATTAGTGCCCGATTATTCGGGAATGTGACCGATAGCGTGTTGTGGTCAGCACACTGCTTAGTAGCAGTAATGCGCCTTTTGGATTCACCCATGAATATTCGGCGTATCTTAGTACCCGTAGAAAATTTAACGGCAGCAGCAGTGCGACCAGTACGATTTGCCCAGATTCTCGCTGATGTCAATCAAGCTCAGGTAACGTTACTTCACGTATGCGACCCTAGAACATCACCAGCCAGGATTGCCTGGACGCACTCTCAGCTATCGACCATCGTCGCTCAGCTCATGCCACAATCGTCCTCGGTAGAGATTCAAGTCAAGCCTCAAGACAATGTGGCGCAAGCGATTCTTAATGCTTCCCAGTCTCAAGATTTGGTGGTATTGCGATCGCTACGGCGTCGCGTTGGTGCCGATGGGTTGGCAGTGGGTGAATCGATCGCACCACTCGTGAAACAATTAACTTGTTCTGTCGTGTTGCTGGGAGAACCCCA
>DATNPT010000217.1:0-3132 GCA_036703075.1 Chroococcales cyanobacterium | reverse complement strand
AAAGTTATGAGTTTTGAGTTATAAGATTCTTTAGTTCAAAACTCAAAATTCATAACTGTGCGAAGCGGTACGGTTCAGATACCTGACTACAAGCGAGAAGCCGGGTATCTCTCGCTTTCACGAATCATTGAGGACTGCTATTGTTTAGGCAACACCATGCGCCTTAAACCAATCCTGTAAGCGTTTCCATCCATCTTGCGCTTGCTCTTTACGGTAAGACGGACGGTAGTCTGCATAAAAACCGTGTGGTGTGTCGGGATAAACGATGATTTCCGAACGACTCTTGCTAGCTTTGAGCGCTTCACGCATTTTCTCGACTGTCTCTACAGGAATGCCATCATCGCTACCGCCATAAAGACCTAAAATTGGAACGCTGAGAGTCGCGGCAATATCAACAGGCTGCTTGGGCGTTAAGGACGTAGAATCACCGACTAACCGTCCATACCAGGCAACCCCAGCTTTGACTTGGGGATTGTGAGCAGCATACAACCAGACAATCCGCCCACCCCAGCAAAAACCTGTGATTCCTAACTTTTCAACGTTCCCCTGACTGGATTTGGCTGCCCAAGCGACGGTAGCGTCGAGATCGGACATTACCTGAGCATCGGGAACTTTAGAGACAACCTTGGAGATGATTTCTTGAATATCGCTGAGCTTAGAAACATCCCCTTGACGAGTGTAGAGTTCAGGAGCGATCGCTAAATAGCCCAGTTTGGCAAAACGGCGACAGATATCCTGAAGATGTTCGTGTACGCCAAAGATTTCCTGCACTACTAAGACTATTGGGAAATTTTTCCCTGTAGCGGGCATGGCCCTATAAGCTGGGATTTCACCATCCTTGACAGGAATTTTCACGGCACCCACAACCAAGTCTTTCGCGTCTGTGGTGATGACTTGGGCCAAAATGGGATGAGCCGCCAGTGCAAATCCTGCCGCCAACGTGGAGGCAATCAGAAATTTCCGGCGCGTAAGATCGGTCATGATTAGTTTGTTCCAAGCACTCCTCCCCAGGATTGTAACCGAAGGGTCGTCTCGACCAAGAGCGATCGCATCCAGTCTCAAATTGTATTACGTAACTTCACAAACCCGCCTCCTGACTCGCTGCAAATTAAACTTTGCGTGAAGCTTTACCTCAAAACTCTGCATAAAGCTAGTTTCGGCAGCTTAACTGGGCATACTAAAGTTACCAGGTCTGTTGCACTCCAATTCTGGGTTAAATGACGATGGTAGTTGATTTAACTGTCGCTATCCCAACTTACAACGGGGGAAGGCGTCTACCGGAAGTTTTAGATCGCTTGCGTGTCTGTTGCCAAAACGCTATACAGCATCCAAACAATAGCGTTTACCAAGCTCGGCAAAAGCTAGCAGTAACAACATCAAGAACATCTGTTGAGCAAACACGAACGGCAACCCACCAGCAAAACTTCACTTGGGAAATCATTGTTGTGGATAACAACAGTACTGATGATACGGCCCAAATCGTTCAAGCGTATCAAGCCAACTGGCCCAAGCATTGCTCTTTAAGGTATTGTTTCGAGCCTAAGCAGGGAGCGGCTTTTGCACGCACTCGTGCCTTCAAAGAAGCTAGAGGCGAACTTGTTGCTTTTTTAGACGATGACAACATACCTGCTCCTGATTGGGTAGAATCTGCTTATGCTTTTGGCCGCACCCATCCCAAGGCTGGCGCTTATGGTAGCCAAATCCACGGTGCTTTTGAAGTTACACCTCCTAAGAATTTTGAGCGACTGGCTCCCTTTTTAGCGATTACTCAACGAGGTTCAGAACCTCTACGTTATGAACCTTGTCAAAAAGTCTTGCCACCCTCTGCAGGCTTAGTTGTCCGCAAACAAGCTTGGTTAAACAGCGTTCCTTCTCAGTTGATTTTGACCGGGCGTACTGCAAAAAGTATGATTACAGGCGAAGACTTGGAAATGCTATCTCACATTCAAGCAAATGGCTGGGAAATTTGGTACAACCCCGCTATGCAGCTTTACCACAAAATTCCCTGCTGGCGTCTGGAGCGCAAGTATTTAATTCCATTTTTCCGGGGTATTGGCTTGAGTCGGTATGTAACGCGAATGCTGAGCGTGAAACCTTGGCAGCGACCGATCGCGACTTTAGCATACATGACCAATGATTTACGGAAAATCGCGTTCCACCTGCTCAAATATGGAGTTCGCGTGCGCTCTGACTTAATTGCAGCTTGTGAAATGCAGTTATTCGTCAGTAGTCTACTGAGTCCTTTTTACCTCTGGAAACAGGGGTACTTTGATGGCAAGAAGCATTGAAGGCACTGCTAAGCGGCTCAATTAATCAGTACTAACTCGAATACCAAACATCGGTTTGGCAAGTTTTCTGCTATTTTGTTACAGCGATCGCATTCGCCGTAGTTTTTTTGCCCACAATTTGTTCGTTTGTGTCTAATATCGTTAATATACTCAGTACTCATTCGACACACAAGAGCTATAGACATCCGCTAGTCGAACGGTGAGTCGGCAATATAATCGATGTAGAAATTATCTCTTCCCGTCTACGGTGCATCGCGATCGCTGATTAACTAAGTATTCCTAAAAATTGTTAAGAATAATTATTAGTTTACGCATGAAGTTCTGTTGAACTATGCAGGATTTAATAGACTCTTTTTAAAGACTCTATGAAGCCTACTTGACTTTGTTGATCGTCTCCAGTTGGTTGCCATATTATGCGAATGTATTACAGGTTTTATAAGAAGATAATTAGTTGAGTTATGTTTCCAATTGAACGTATTTAGAATAGAATCTACTGTTCAAAGGCTTGAGTTTTCTCATCGCTCAAATTCCGACTGAAGCTTAAGCAGAAAGCGACTTGTCACTTGTATTGCGTTGTTTTTGCACAAGAAGTTATTAACTTAATCTTTGCGAGGCATAATTGTGGCGTTCATCAGGCTTGCCGATCTCATCATCAATGTTGACTGTATTGCCACAGTTAGATTCAGCACTCATAGCGGATGTCGCGAGGGTCAGGATATCCCAGTTGTTGATATCTGCTTGACAATTCCAGAGGGTTCGCTAGATGGGGACACATCATGTTGCGAAAAATGCCAAACTGTAGAAACGCTTGAATTTGAAAACGATCTAGCACTGGCGATTTGGG
>DATNPT010000203.1:0-9255 GCA_036703075.1 Chroococcales cyanobacterium | reverse complement strand
GGTTGAATCTCCAAACTCAATAGTTGTCCGGGTTGGCTGATGCGAACTAAGTTTTGATTTTGTACCGCCCCTATGATAAGCCGCCCCGTTGGTGCCGAAAGCTGTCCGGGACTGACTACTGTACCGCCTAGCAGAGTTAAGTCCCCTCCGGCTACATTGAGATTTCCCAGATTGAGAATCGCTCCTGGCTGGGCGTTGGTGAAGGCAAAAGCGGTAGGATGACCAACCAAGGATGAATAGTCATTGGCACCAGAAGCATTGAACCAACTAGAGCCAAATGCAATCCCTGTCGCGGTGGTTGCCGTGAAGGACGCCGGGACGTTCAAACTGGCACCTTGTCCAAAAAGGATACCGGCGGGATTGACTAAAAAGAGGTTTGGATTGCCTTTGCTAGTAACTTGAATCAGTCCATTAATAACCGATGGGTCGCCACCGACAACTCGCCCCAGGATGTTTTGGATATTCGGCTTAGCCAGAAAGTTGGCGATTTGGTTGGAGTCAAGACCGAATTGCTGAAAGCTGTGAAAGAGATTAACGCCCGATTGAGTGCCACCGTATATGTCGAAGCGATTGCCTTTTTGGGTGACTTGAGTTCCAGTGCCGTCTTGAGCGGGTTGAATCGTCTGTGCTTGAAGCGGTTGAGGACTGAAAAACCCGATCGCAAGAGAAAGGGCTGCCAGCAGCTGATTGATGCGGCTTACAGGTAGTGTCATCTGGCTCATTTTTAACATGATAGATGCTGAGGTTGTAACGGCTGGCGCTGTATCTCCCTAGCCGCGCGGAGGAACCGAAATAGGATGAGGACAGGTGCAGAATTATTTCCTTGAGTGTAGTCTGAGGACCCGTCTCTAGTCACCACGCGATCGCGGTTAGAGCGGCATTTTCAGCACTTTTTTAACCTGCCGATTCATCTATAGACACAAAACACCCTTTCAGGCAAAGCCTGTTTGTCGCAGATGTAACCCGACCTATCTAGGGAAAACCTGAAAAGAACTCGGTACTCTTTGGTTCGAGTGACGCAAACTGCAAATGTTGCCCTGAATTTTATCGAGTACCTCAAATACCGATATTATTTACTCTAGATCGAAACCTTGTCAAGGCTTCGTTATTGTCTCAATTCTTGACTCATAGCAAATTGCATGAATGCTACCCTGAAAGAATTTTTGGAAGCTTGCGAAACTCTCGGAACGTTGCGTTTAATTGTCACAAGCAGTGCTGCGGTTCTCGAAGTCAGGGACACCATAGATCATCTATTCTATGCCGAGTTGCCCAAAGGCAAGTATGCGAATATGCACAAAGACTTATTCGAGTTTCACTTGAATATGGATGCCATTAAACAAGTGAAATTTGAAGTTGGTGAATCAAAACGGGGCAACTTTACAACCTACGCGATTCGCCTCCTAGATGAGAAAGAGGAACCGGCGTTAAGCGCTTTTCTCCAATGGGGCAAGCCTGGAGAATACGCCCCAGGACAAGTAGAAACATGGCAGGCACTGCGAGAGCAATATGGCGAAGTTTGGGAACCTGTACCTGTAGCCTAAAAGATAATACTCACTTGCAGGTAGTGATGCTCTGGGAAATTGGGATCGGGAGACAAGGAGGCAAGAGGAAACGGGGAAGATCGATCGCAATTCCCCGGATGTCTGCCTCGTCTTGGATGAGAGGAATTTTGGGCTTATGCCTGGTGCTAGTGTTTCTCTGCTGGAGCGGTGAGGCACAGGCAGGGCAATTGGCTGACCGTTTGGCGCAGTTTCCCAATTGGACGAGTAAACCACCCATTACGTCCGATGAGGGAGATTTAGTTTATCCCAAATGGATGGAGGGGACTTGGAAGGTTACGAGTACGTTGGTCGAGCAAGTGGCACCTCTAGCTCCAGATGTTGTGACTCCAGGGTTTGAAAGCAATCGTCGCTACCTCGATCGCCCCGTTGATTTTTTAGTGAGATTTCACACCGTCAACCCGTCGCAATCAGCAGGTCTTGAGCCGTTAATTTTACTGAAAACACAAAATGTAGAACCACCACAGCAGTTGTACAAAACGTCTGCTGTAGTGGCAGACCGAGCGTTCAACGGGTTGAATATTGCTAAGGCGTATTTAGGCGATCGCTTAATTCAATCGGTCAAGGTCGATCCCAATTCTCCCAACCGCCAAATCACGGCGTTGAGTACCGGACGCCAACTCATCTCGGTTGTGACGGGGCGAGCTAGCGAGACACCCAGTTCGGATCGGTTTATTGCCACAGAGGTAACCAACCAAATTTTCCGAGGGACATCTCAGCCTTATTTCAATCAAGTGGAAACGACAACCGCTTATCAATTGGTGCGATCGCCTTATTTAGCTATTGAAGCCGATCAGGTAACAGCCGTTTACCTTTCCCCCCAAGACGCCGATTATTTCAATGCTTTAGAGCGACCTGTGGCTCTTTATCGCTATCATTTGGAGCTGTTACCTATAGAATCAGCACCACCTTCTGAGGGATAGCAGAAGATAGAAGGCTCTAGGGCAGAAGGATTATTACTGGTACGTAGTTGTTTCAACTGTTAAATCTGTCCTGACCTTGGTGGCAATAGCGATCGCTGACAATTGAATTCTAAAAAAAATTTCGTAGCCTAATAAAAAACCGTGGGACTGACAGTACCACGGCGTTCGGCATGAGGAGTCTTAACTTAAGTCGAATTGTAGAGCCTATAAATCGGCAAGTAGGGGCTGTAACCGTTTTGGTAACGAGACTCTCTCAATTGAGGATTAGTGTTTTTACGCTTCTCTGGGAAGGGACTTGACTAGAGCGGGAGCAGCTTATTTTTTCTTGGTCGTCCAAAATGTTGTAAACATCATGAGCAAACCCCCTATGAAAATTGCGATCGCCAAACCACCTGTAACCCAGTTAAGCCACTCAGTATTTTCCATCACTTGTACATCGAGCAACGGTTACTAGGCTATCAACTCCAAGGGTCATACGTTGATATGCTTTCAAGTTGCATCACATTGGGAATTGCAAAATGACGGGGAAATGTAATGTAAATGACAATTAGCTGACAAAAACAGCGCCGCGTAGCAGCGCTGCTACGCTAAAACGCTTCCGTCTTCATCAAAAAACTCCTTGTTTCCTCCCCCACCTCGCGCAGCAGGTAGGAGTGTCAATGAAGCCGCTCATGACTTTTGGCGTGATGGGCGTGGCATTAAATCGAGTATCCTGCGGCTTGCATCTCGCACAATTGAATTAATTTTCGTCTGTTGGTCTTGTGAGAGATTTGAGACCAAGTCTAGACCTTCAACTAACCCTGAACCTCTGCGTCGGGCCCATTTGTACTGATCTGTTTGCTCGGGATTGAGGACTTCTTCAATCTGAGCTTGCGCCTCAGTTTCTATTTGTTTGATTTGGGCACGTTGTAGTTGAATGGCTTGAGCGGGTGATTGGGGTCCAGGTGGAGCTTGAGGAAATTGTGCAAAAGCCACTAAGGGAGTTGCCGTCCAAGCAAGAACAGCGATAGCTTTGACAACTAGTGGTATGCGATTGAGTTTCACCATTTTTCGCGTTGAGCTGAAAGCTTCTGCACTATATCCTACCTAGAAGGCTACATTCGCGAGTGATTAACAGGGTGTACCAATCACCTTGTAACTCTGTGATGTCATCACAGGTGCAGAAATAGAGCAAGTTGGTTCATCTTGCTCGTGTAAAAGCTGAGAAATCGTATTAATTAGCTCTTGTGGGTGGCAAAGCTTAGAGACATAAGCATCAGCACAAGGTTTGCTTCCCGGCTTGAGGTCGAGTTCCTGTTCTTGCCCAGAGTACATGACCACAGGCAGCTTTTGGGTTTTTTCATTATTTCTGAGCCGTTGACACACTTCAT
Organism: Chroococcales cyanobacterium; assembly: GCA_036703075.1. GTDB lineage: Bacteria > Cyanobacteriota > Cyanobacteriia > Cyanobacteriales > Coleofasciculaceae > DATNPC01. The sequence continues at coordinate 5,403 of DATNPT010000203.1, read as the reverse complement.
AGCCATTCATTCCAGGCATGATGACATCTAGAATCACAAGCACAGGAGAAATGGATTGCAAGCACTCTAGTGCTTCGACGCCATCATTAGCCAGTACCGCATTTAGTCCAACTTTGGTGAGGAGTTTGGATACAATCAGTTGCTGGGTTGGATCGTCGTCTACTACTAGAGCTACACACATAGACTGGTTCCTCTTCTATCTCTATCACCTAGTGTTTGCGATCTGACAACGAGTTGCTGTGAAACCTTAATGAAGTGAGGTAAAGATTTTGCGATCGAGATTCTTCATCATGGCAATCGCCATCTACCATGATGACGGAGTAATCTCCGAGCAAGGGCTGCAAAATCTTGTTGAATTCATCTGCGGCTTTAAACTGCTTGGTATCGTTAGTCAAAATCTCCTACAGCATCTGTGGATGGCTAACGCGTACAGGGGGGTTAGCGTAGATAAAGAACACACGATCGAGTTGCTATAGTGCAATCAGAAAGGACTGATAGGAGCAAGAACTAATCGAGCGATGCTAAAGTCGTGGACAGCTGTGACGGATGAAGAACTAATGCAGCTCAATTTAGAAAATTTAGAGCAGCGGTTTGAGCGAAATGCTGATGGGACACTGATAAGTATGCCACTCACGGGAGGAATTTCTGGTAATCGAGAAGCTAAAGCCGTGGCTTATCTGCTCAATTGGGTAGAAGCTCACGATTTGGGTGAAGTGTTTGGGTCGAGTACGGGCTTTAAATTGGACAATGGTGCGGTGCGATCGCCTGATGCCGCATTTGTGGCAAAAGGTCGTTTACCAGATGCTTGGGATAAGGGAGACGATGAGTTTCTCAACCTAGCTCCAGATTTAGTCATTGAGTTTTGTTCTAAAACGGATGATTTGGAAGCTTCCAAAGCCAAGATGCAAGAGTATGCGGCAAATGGCGTACAGTTAGGCTGGTTGATCGACCATCTCAATCAGCAAGCCTGGGTTTATCAAGCCGATGGTTTAATTACCCAGTATCCAGCTACAGCAATTTTAAGTGGTGACGATGTGGTGCCTGGGTTTAAGTTAGCGCTGAAATATTTGCTATAGGTGTGCGATCGCTCTGGGGTTTGAGAGCAGGATAGGGACACGCATAACCTCCGTGTCCCTAATCCATATGGCAGGAAATTAGATTCTTTGTTCGCCCTGTAGAGGTGGAGGATTCTTACTCCCACACCCATGTATACAGCGACTAACTGGTCATTGGTCACTGCTGAGCAAGCTTAGCTGCCTGTACCCAAAAATTGCTCCTTGACAGCCTGAATTGTGTCCGAGAGTTCTTGACGGCTGCTGGCACTGAGTAAATAGCGGATAACAAACCAGAACGTATATCCTAGACCAACTAATTCTAGGACTAATGCTAGTAAAGGAATGTCGTTGATGGCATCTAGGATAGCTAGCGTTAGTTTTACAGTAGTCAAAGCGGCCAGAATCCAGCCTAGTGCGACCAGGATTTGCTGGTATTTGCTGAAAAAGTCAGCGACATAGCTTGGTAGTTTATCAATAAACGCGGAAGCTTCTTCACCAATCTGTTGCCATTGTTCTTTCGTTTCAGGTTCTTTGGATGACATCTTACTGACTACCAATTGCTCTTCTGTAGTTACATGTACGAGAGAAGGTTCTGTTTTAACTTCAACTGCATCGGTGCTGGTTGTAATTTCAGTGGTCATATCTTTATTGGGGGAATGACGACTTGAAGCTATTAACTGATGAAGGCTGAACTATGGCAATCGCTGTGGTGTGTTAAACCAATAGATACAGGAAAATCATGAAGATTAACACTCCACTGTTAATTGAATTACTATTTTGATTGAGCCATCAGCTAGTTGCTTCCAGTCTATTTATGCCGATATTTTTACTAAGGTCAATAGCGAAAAAACAACTCCTTAAAAACTTATTGTTTTCTTTAAATTATCTTGAAAAGACAAAGAAATAGCAATCTTGAGATATTAATGCTATTAAGAGCCGCAAGCTTGATTTTTCAGGTAAACCTATTAAATATACATTTCAAATTATCAAACGATCGGAATTATTTAAACTACTTATACTTAAGCAGTTGAGAGGAATAATACTTGGCACCGTATTTATTCTAAGTTTGTAGAGATACGCTAGTACTTACTGATGGTATCCGCTCCTGTCCGGATTATTTCAGTGAAGTATATTTACTAAAATGAGAATCTTAAAGTGCGATCGCATTCGACTCATCTGTCTTCGGGTTCGCTTGTGCCGTATACAGTGGCAGCGATTTTAACAACCTTCTTTTTCTTTGCCAAAGATTGTGGGAAATTCGTATAACATAATAAGATACTTTTCGTCTTTGACCTTTATCACAGAAGCGCCAGCATTACAATCACCCAGCACTAGAGAAAAGCCGCGAATATAGGAATATCGGCACATAGCCAGTGTTCAATGCAATCAAAGGTGCAATCAAAGGAGTGTGCGATGCTTGAGCGAATAGTATTAGCGATCGCGGTTACATTATCGGTTTACTTGTCTGTAGAATCGAGCTGGTTAAACACAACTCCCAAATCTGGGCTTGTTCAACAATCATCGGTTCCCGAACCAGCCCCAGGCGATTTACTCTAAAGAGAATCATGACGATTAGCACGGATTTATGGCAATCTAATCAAGACTTAGCAGCTGCCTGTCTCGAACACCCATTTGTACAGGGAATTGCCAACGGTACCCTTGACCGTGCCAAATTCGCCTACTATCTTGGACAAGATGCTTTTTTCCTGGAAGCGTTCGCTCGTGCCTATAGTATCGCCGCCGCAAAAGCGATCGATTGGCAAGGGTTCAATACCTTTCACGCGCTAGCTGGAGGTGTTCTTGAAGAACTGCACCTTCACCAAAGTTATGCCCAGCGATGGGGAGTAGACTTACATAATGTCGAACCGGCTGCTGCTACGCGTCGCTACACAGATTTCTTATTGGCGGCAGCTTGGGGTAGTGAGCTAAGTTTAATTACCGCTGCTATGACGCCTTGCATGCGTCTCTATGCTTTTTTAGGTCAACAACTGGCAAAAGATGGGATTCCAGAACACCAATATGCGGACTGGATACGCAGCTATAGCTGTTGGGAGTTTGAAGAACTAGCTCAGAAGTTAGAGCGTTTGACTGAGCAGTATACGAATAGCATTACACCATCTGTAGAATCAAATTACCGTTACGCCATGTTGTGCGAGCGAGACTTTTTTGAGGCGGCTTGGTTAGTTATTAGTTGTTAGTTATTGGTTGTTCGTTGTTCGTTAGATTGATTAATTTATAACCAACGCTTGACCTTAGCTTTAATTTGCTGCCATAGGTTTGTCTCAGTCGCTGGTTGTTCAAATGCGATCGCATCTGATGAATTCAGATAACGGTAGTATTTCCAGATATCCCAGTAAGGACATCCCGGTTCAATCCGAATACCAGCCCAATGCAAATATTGCAAAGGTTGGTTGACATTAGGGTCAATCAAACGATTCCCTTGAACCTGGAAATGCGGGCTTCCTGCCCAGCTTCCTGGTGCTTTTTCCGGACGACGGACAATATTAAACCGACGCGGAATGCGCTTCAAAATCATATAGTTAATAATTGGTTGATCGGAGGTTTTCCGAGAAAAGTCAAAGTATTCCGGGTGAGCGGCACATTCAGTAAAGGTTTCGTAGAGGTCTTCTTCAGAAATCAAATTCTTTTTTGCTGCCCAAAATCCGCCATTAAAGATATCTTGCAGTTCATTTTCACTAAAAACACCCTTTTTAATCGCTTTTTCGGTAAAAACATTGGCTATCCCGCCAACATGTTGGTAATCGCAGCAAATGAAGTCATAGTTAGAAAAATAATTTAAGTTATCTATAATTTTTTCAAAAACAACGATATCCGTATCGATATATAAAAACTCATCAAAATTACCAAACCAACAGGCTTGTTTGCGAAACTGATTGGGGCGAGTAAAAAACTTTTCTCCAAATATTTGATAAAGTTGATTGGATAAACGTTCAATAAGCTCTAAGTTTTCAAATACACTGACTCCATAGGACTCTGTTAGAATTTGAGCGATCGCGTGATAATTATCGTCATACGGAATCATGACGATCGGCGTCTCTGAATCGTAAGCGCGAATACTATTGAGCAGTGCGATCGCCTGCTCGATGACACGATCGTTAGCCGTAATGTAAATACCGCGAGTCATAGAAAGTTCCTCATTGGGTTAATCCTAGTTTGCGGAATAGTTTCGTTTTTAAACTTGGAGGACAATCGTAAGGTTTTGGCTTAGTAGTAAACCTTGGACACTGCTCCGGTTGATGTAGATAGCGATAATGCAAAAAAACGTCGCGGTAAGGAAACGTAATATTTTCTCCCCGACAAATTTGAGAAAATAGTTTTGTAGATAAACCAATATAATGAAGATAGGTTAGGCGATTTCCCTGATCGTAAAGGATACGATCTTTCTCCTGAAAATGAAGGGAGGTAACACAGCAACCTGTCCTTTCATTTTCTGGTAAATGGAGTGCAAAATTATAAATAGAAAAATTTGCTCTCATCATCATATAGTTGAGGAGAGTTTGATCGGGGGCCATGGGATAAAGTACCTCGGCTTCTCCCTCTCTCAGCTTAGCAAGCAGCCAATCTCTTTTCTCTTCATCGAATAAATCCTTCCTAGAAGCATAGAACCCCGAACAAAAAATTTCGGATGCGAGACGTTTGCTGGGAAACAGTTCACTTAGTTTGATAGAGGAAAGATTATAAACATGAGAAGGGTCAGTATGCTGAAAATCATAAACGACACAGTCACTGTCCTTGAGTTGGGTCAATAGAGGTGCCACTTGCCCCATCAGTAGGGTATCCGCATCCATGTAGAGAAAGCGATCGAATGGGCCCTCAAAAGCACAGTAGCGCCGATGAGTACCAAATCGATGATACGTTGTACTCCCAATTTGGCTCCAACGTTGACGAGCTGTAGGATGAGTATCCCAAGCCCGTCGAGCAAACTCATCCCAGCGTTGGATTGAATCTTTATCCTCATAGAGCTGGATGTTAGGACGACGAGCAATTTCAGCAGAAATCTTTTTTATATTGTCATCATAAGGATAAACACAAACTGATATTTGGGTGCCTAAAACAGATTCGATACTGTTGAGCAGGGCAACGAGTTGATCGTAAACGTAGTCATTCGCTAGGGTACAAATTCCATCCATTTTTTAAGAGGATTGTTCAACAAAATCAGACAGCCAGTTGAGGAGATTTAGTTTGTGCAGAATCAACGCTCTTGCTTCAGCGATTGCCGACTTGGCTTCATACCAAGCATCGGGTGTAGCTGTCACTTCTTTTATATAGGATATTCCTTTCTCATCCAAACTGGGTAAGCGGAGAAAACTACCGGGTGGTAATAAGC
>DATNPT010000201.1:0-10372 GCA_036703075.1 Chroococcales cyanobacterium | reverse complement strand
CCCCAACGATGAACTGACCCAAAACCTGCACGCTCAAACGACTGTCCGCTTGGGATTGCTGAAGTTTGAGGCTGCGGCACAGAATCGGCAAAGCCCAGACTAGGAAAATTAGCGTTAGCAGTCCAGAAGCGATCGCAATTGCTAAAGGTAACGTTGTAATTTCCATCGGTAGCGCCACTAGCATGGAGATCGACCAAGCCAAAACGCGACCAATTGGTGCTAGCCAGTTACTCAGTGGGTTAGTGTCATAAATCCAATGGGTGAGTTTGTTATCGCTGGCATAGTTCGATGGCAAAATAGGTAGCCAAGCTAAGCACCCGACTAGCGTCCCTGCCGCAACTCCGTAAATCCGACGCCAAGCTTGGAAACTCCGTTGCAGATGGGTCTTTGTTCGGCTTTGACGCCATGCCAGTACTAGCAAGGCAATGCCTTCAGCACAAAGCGTCAGGGCGAAAAAGTAATGAGTCGCAACGCCTAGCGTGTTAATCGCAATCCAGATTAATCCTACCCAAAGGGGTAATGGGCTACGGTCAACGATCGCTCGTGCCGCAACAATTAAGCAACACAAAGAAGCGATCGCAAATAAGGTGGGCAACGTGTAATGACGAGCTTCTTGAGCTAAAAATACTCCGAAAGGCGAAACTGCCATCATCGCGGCTGCCATCTGGCCCACCAACCGAGAGCGAAAAGCCAGATTGCCTAGAGCAAACATAGCGGGAATTGCGGCAACACCGAACAGTGCAGGAAGCGATCGCGCCGCCCAAATCGACACTATCCCTCCTTCAGTGGGAAAAAGATTGAGCCATAGGTGAGATAGCACGAAATAAAGCGGGGGATGATTACTCTCACTTAGTAAGTGATGAATAACATCCCCAATTCCGGTCGTTGGGTCGGGCTGCAGGGGTTGTAAGAGTTCATTCAGCGCGATCGCGCGGTCGAGGGGTACCGTCTGAAAACTATGACCTAAGCTGAAAATTATCGTAGAAAACTCATCAGCCCACGGTCCCCTTGAGGTTAGGCGACCAAAGCGTAAGGCAGTACCAATTGCGACCCAGAGCAAAAGCAGCAGAGGGTGAGCCCAACGACTGCTACGAATAGTCTTCACTAACCTCAGCACTCTTTTATCAGCCCCTTGCTAGTTTTTATCTGATGAAAGCTTAAGGCCTTATTTTATGACACCGGAATGTCCTTGAATGTCTCCTACAGGTTCAGCACGACCTCCTAAGTATTTGGCGAGAAACTCTTCAGCGATCGCAAAGAAGTGCAGGCGGTTTTCCGGACGAGCAAAGCCGTGACCTTCATCGGTATAAAGGACGTATTCTACTGGCTTTTCGGCCTTTCTCATTGCTTCAACTATTTGTTCGCTTTCCGCCTGCTTAACGCGTGGGTCGTTTGCCCCTTGCGCGATGAGTAAAGGTTTCTCGATGCGGTCAACGAAAAATAAAGGCGATCGCGATTTGAGAAACTCCTCTTCCGTTTCCAAATTGCCTACGCGATGGTACATATTGGCTAATATGGGTGCCCAGTAAGGAGGAATACTTTTGAACAGCGTTACCAAGTTGCTGGGCCCAACAATATCCACGCCAGCAGTAAACACATCCGGCGTAAACGTTAACCCAACTAGGGTTGCATATCCTCCATAGGAACCCCCCATAATCGCTATTTTCTCTGGGTCAGCAATTTTCTGTTCGACTAGCCAATTCACAGCATCAATCAAGTCGTCGTGCATCGCTGCTGCCCACTCGCGATTAGCTGCATTGAGGAAGGCTTTGCCGTAGCCAGTGGAACCCCGGAAGTTGACTTGCAGCACGGCATAACCTCGGTTTGCCAACCACTGCGCTTGTGGGTTGTAACCCCAAAAATCTCTCGCCCAAGGGCCACCGTGAACCAGGAGAATCGTTGGTAATTTTTCTGCTGGAATGCCTATCGGTGTCGTTAGATAGCCGTGAATCGTTAACCCATCTCGTGCCTGGTAGGACACTGGCTGCATGGATGCCAGTTGCAACTCTTCTAATTTGGGTTGGTTGCTGAAAAGTAACGTGCTGGACTTGGAATTGCGATCGTAAACGTAGTAGTAAACCGGGCCATCATCTGTTGTAAAGGCAACCAACCAAGTATCATCCGCTAAGGTGCGGCTGCTGATGCCGAACTCTCCGTCGCGTATCTGTTTAATTACTTCAAAATCTGGGGCAATACTTTCATCCAGTATCTGCCATTCGACTTTGTCTTTGTAAAAGGAAACCGCTTGGATGACTCGCGTCGTGGGGTGCGTTACGATACCGCCCACATCATATTGCTCATCCTCTGCCATGACAGTTTCTTGGCGAGTAGCAAGGTCAAGAGCAATCAACCGCTGAGCGTTGGTATCGTGAGAACCAATAACGTAGAGAGTTTTGTTATCAGCGGAAAAGCCAACTGCCCCGCCTTCATCATCTGGTCCCCAGTGGCGCAAGGTTTCCCACGGCTGGTCTACCGTTTCTCGGAATAACAAATCCGAACCTCCGTCAGCGGTTGCGGCAGTTGCTGCCCGCACTTGGAACTTGGCATCTGCTACCCAACTCACGATGTTGCCTGGATTGTCGGTGTCAAATTCAACCTCACTATTTTTCAGATTAATGCGGTAAACGTCAAACTTTTGGGGGTCATTCTGGTTCAGCCCGACGATAACTTCATCGGGGAATTCGTGGTCTAGCTCGATCGGCTGTGCTTTCACCCCTGGAAAGGGGGTCAGGTCGTGGACGATACCCGACTCGATATTGACGGAGTAAAGGTGAAAATTTTCGTCCCCGTCCGAGTCTTGTAGGTAAATCAGTTGTGCGGGGTTATAAGTCCAAAAGTACATTCGGATGCCCCGCTTTTTATCATCGGTCAGCTGACGGTCATCTTCTTGTCCTACAGTCCGCAGCCAAATTTGCAAAACATTCTTCTCATCAGGTGCAATATAGGTTAGATATTTGCCATCCGGCGATAGTTGTGGACGACTGCGTTCTGGATTGCCGAAGAGAGTTTCGCGAGGAATTAAAGGGGGTAGTTGGGTCGCTGATTGACTAGCCATTGCTGTTGTCATTTTTACTTATAAGTTAATTGGTTATCTATGTGTCACTTTAGCGAATAGACAACCTGACAAAGGCATAGGATTTACCCCTCACAGGTTCGGTAATTACGAGTACGGTAATAACGAACTAGAGATTTGGGAAGTTCTGTAAAACATCCACTAACCCAGGGGTAATTTTAGACCTTGAGGGGGATGAGCGTACAATTCATAGCAAGTTTTATTAACATCAATGTCTTTTATTTAATTTTTCGAGGATGTCATCAATGCTTGGAGATAAGACTAGCTTTAGTAAAATGATTGGATTGACTTGTCTAGGCGCTCTATCTATGCTAATAGTTTCTTCCAGGGTAGATAGATTCACTTTTACTCCTGTTCGCTTAGCGGCAGATACAATAAAGCTTAATCCCGTTGGTTATTTAACTGCTGATAACGACGGGGATGATGACGATGATTGCAAAACACGTAAAGCTAACTACTCATTGGCTGATAACGACGGGGATGATGATGATGATGATTGCCAAACCCGTAGAACAAACTCTTTAATAGCTTCCCAGCGTGCAGGATTCATCCTGGAATCGGATGTAGGCAATTCTTGAGCGCGCTATCGTTACAGTACAGTTGTTACAGAAGCGCCATGGCAATGACACATTAGCAAAGTACTCTGGATAGGGAATTCTTTGAACACGATGTCCTCTGATACGGCGATAGTGTCAGGGGTTTTCCATTCATTCTTAATTTTTGTTAAAACCCAGCAAACTCCAAAAAATCAAAGGGCGCAACTCAGTGCGCCCCACTACTCCACGGATCGATCCGGGTGACTCTTTTTCAAGAGGTATTTTTGTTTTCCACCCGGTTGCATCCGGGATTTCCTATAAAAACGTTCTGGGAAACTACTACTCACAAAAAAAACAGAACTCGACAATTTAAAACTACGCTGCTAGTCGGCGACAGGTACCAGCATTGAGTCCGTTGAACGCACGATCATTTTGCCTTGTGCCAGTGCCGATCGCAACTGACGCCCAGTTTTCCACGCATGAAACTTGGCCGCGTTCCAACGGGGATTCGCTGGGTATCCGGCAAACCCAGACCGCATTGCTGGGTGGTTGGTGCTAGGAATTAGCGTATTAACCAAGACACTCTCTGTTAGATCGACCACCATGCAGTTGTGCTCCTTGAGTGTTTTGTTCACAAATTTCACCCCCTTACTCTCGTCTTCAGCACAATTTGTTAATAATTCCTACCAACAATCTTATTACAAATTGTTAAAATCCTAAATCCCTCGCTATCCATACCTCTTTGGATGAACGAGGGATAGAAAAGGTGACCTTAACAGAACACAGCAGCATCACTACATGGGGTGGGAAGCTAGCTTTGGCTAGATTTATGGGTTACTTGGGGCTAACTGTACAATCATCTCCCCAACCTGAATGTCGAGCGATCGCAAATGAGGATTGGTGGAGGAAAATTTACGTTCGCCCACAACCGCCTTAAAATCTTCCGGCGATTTCTGAGGCGCATCCGGCGCTGTTTGCAGACGTAAAATCAGCATATCTTTATACTGAGCTAACGGAGTCCCCGATGATACAACGGTGCCGCCGTAGTCCCAAGCAAATCCATAGAATTCAAACTCACCCAACTTTTGTTGCAATTGAGCGAAGGGAGTACCGACTCCAATTCCTTGAGGCGTTCGCCAAGCTGTACCGAAGTTACGAACCGCTACAGCCTTAGTGCGGCTGGCATCAGACCAAACAACGCTGAACGATCGCTCCGATCCTAAATCCACGCGGGTGCCTGGTTCTGTAAATCCCTCACCCATGGCAACATCTTGGTCAGTCAGACGTGCTTCACCAAACAGTTTGACCAAATCTTGACGGGTCGTTTTGCGAGTAACCGGCCCAACTCGTTCTCCAGGAATCACTGTAGTATCTGAGAGAGAGTCAGGTTTGGTTGCTTGAGCAACCTGTACTGGAGTAGCACCAGAAGAGTCAGTGGAAGAGACTGCGTGGTTAGAGGCTAGTTCAGTATTCGAGCATCCTAGCAATAGAACTAAGGCCGCGATCGGTAAATTGTTGATGAATTTAGACATTTTATACGCCTCAAGCTTGCCAGAAACGGCAATAGCACCGGCGGCGAGCAAATTGCTGATTGAGCAGCCGGTGTTTGAATGATTGGGAGTAATGACGAGTTATTCGCCAGAAAAGTTCTCTAGGGTTGATATAGGGTTCGTTTTTTTGCTGAAGCGATTGTGCCTAAAACGTTCCATCGTGTCCAAGTGCGATCGTGCGATCGCGTTTCTCCCTAACTCGATAATTGAGAAGTTACCACCTTGAAATCCCTATGTGAAAAGCTGAAATTCCAAATTATTCTAGTCTTTCTCTAGGAACACTTCTCTACTTGATTTTGTCAGCTAGTGAAGGTAGATAATACGCCACTACCAGTACGACAATCCCGAACAAAATATTTATAGCCATTGCTCCATAAAATGTCACAAACCACCCTAGCATACCAACATAATTCCCTAAATATCCAACTGTTCTCCATTTTTTCGACCATTGCCTAGGCAGCAAGTCGAATACTAAGATGTCCATCCCATACCCCAAAATTACTAAGACTATCCCAGCGGCAAAAAAGATATTCATTTCATCTATTAAATAGAGTTTGACAGCTTTTCAGCGATGTCCTTAGAAAGCTGTGTAGTTTAAGGATAGCTAGGTAGGATGGAGCTAGCCTTCAGAAAAACTACGGAACTCAAGATTATATTTATTCAAAGTATTAAGTTTAAGTTGTTACGATAAAGAGTTCAAAATTAACAATATAAAGGAATTATTAATAAGACGGATACTCTTACAGTTACCTTCTGGTAAGAACGCAAGCACAAAACTTACCTCTGAAATGGCAGTCAATTTTTTCCAGGAGCGATCGCATTCAACTAGTGACCAGCGATTGGCTATCAGTAACTAAGTTTTAGATGGAGATTGAACTTCACCTGTTAGCGCAGCGGGGGCGCTCTTCGTGCGACAGCCTGCCACCTATGTGTAGAGGTGGAGGACTTTCGCTCAGGCGACTGCATAAGCAGCAATCAACTGGTCACTGCTCGCTGTTGTTGGCTCCAACACTCTTTAAGTGTCTTTGAATAACTTTATCAAGCATTCATCTAAGTTGCTGTTTTTCCTGAAAACAGCTTTACATAACTTTAGGATGCTCTATATAATTAGCGAGTCGGTGGGTTTTCGTTAAGTTTGTATAAGAGGTATGTCAACCTTTTAAGGAATGTAGCACTAGAGAGCTAACCCAGCACCAGGGATTAAGCCGATACTAGCTCAAATGGAAACTACCGCATTTGTCGTTGAGGTTAAAGACTAAACCTCATCTAGCAACTGGAACAGGCAAGGGCGAATGAAGATGCAGTGGAAGAAGATCTGGGTTAAAACCACCATTTGGCTAGTAACTGAGATAATGTTGAACTTGCTGGGACTTGATAACCTTGCTGACTACAGCGAATTTCTCTTCGAGAAAGAAGTTGCGATCGAAAAGCACCCACCACAGATGGCAGTCGTGGTTCAGCCTCACCGTACTCAGTTTAATTACAATCTGCCCAATCGCTTTACCCTTGCCCTGAACGCTTAGCAACTCAGCGTATAGTAGCTACTCTGCCAGTGATGAAGGCAAGCGCCTTCTTCTATAGCTCTAAGTATTAATCCAGAAGACCATTACAGAACTTCATCAAAACTTCATCCTACAGCGTTCATCCATTAGCCATTCCTTTACAGAAGTTTAGGTACTTTAAGAGCACAGATAAAGCGGTGAGTTTTCATTCACTTTGAACAAGAGGTGTTTCAAGGTTTTACAGACTGTAGGACTAGGGAGCTGAGTCAGTACGCAGGATTAACAGAGATTGAACAGCTTAAATGAAAACCACCGCCTTCTTCCTTTGTGTACCAGACTAAACCTTCACCACCCAGCACAAGAGGCAAGAGCTAATGAAGATGCAGTGGCAAAGGATATGGCTGAAAGCCACCTTCTGGCTACTGACTGAAATTCTACTAAACCTGCTTGGACTCGATAACCTGGCTGACTACAGTGAATTTCTCTTCGAGCAAGAAGTTGCGATTGCATTACGCCAACCTCAAATGGCAGTCGTAGTTCCGTCTTATTATCGTCCCTTTTCAGATCTGCCCCATCATTTCATCGCTGCCCAGAGTGCGTAAACTGAAGGACATGACGAGAAAACGCTCTTGCTGAGTAATAGTCGTAACTCATGTCTGACTACTCTACTACAATCACTGCAATCGCTGAGCAAGCGAGGAGGCGCGAGGACGCTCTCCCAGTTAGAAACGAACAATGTCGCTCAAAATTCTACTTCCAGCCTCATCCGGCCCCCAAGGTTTTCCTCTTCTTTCACGGGTTTACCGCTGGACCTTACCAGTTTGAACCCTTGGCAGAAATGCTGTTTCAGGCAGGCTACAACGTCTTGGTTCCACTGCAACCCGGTCATGGCATAGCCGGAGATTGGAATGGCGATAATCCCCCTCCTTTGTCAGAAGACTTGCAAGTTTATCAGGATTTTGTGCTGGAGTGGCTACAACACGCTCAACCCTTAGGGGAACAGCTATATATCGGAGGATATTCAACTGGCGGTACATTAGCAGCTTGGTTAGCTCAAACCCATCCTCAGCGAATTGAAAAAACGCTTCTGTTTGCTCCATATCTCAGTGGTATGAACAAACTAGTCGATTGGCTAGTGGAAATTCTCCCGTTTTACTACGAGTGGCTCAATAAAGATAATCCAGGCAATTTTGGCTACCACGGCTTTCGTATCCCTGCTTTGCGAATTTTATTGGATACGGGACAGGAGATTCTCGACCGAGCGAATCACACTCCTACCCCACCCGTGTTAATCGTTTCCAGTGAAAGCGACCAAGCGACAAATCTGCACGAGCATCGAGAGTTGTTTGCCGCAGTTGTCCGGCATCAGCCGAAATCTTGGTACTACTGCTTCGGCAAAAAACTGGATATTCCTCACACCATGATGACCAAGCCGGAGGGCAATCATTATCTCGCCCAGCTCCTCACCCTGGCTAAAGCTTATGTGGAAAGCGATTTAACCTGGAGTCAGGTCAAGGAAATAGCCGCTCAATTGTCACAGGGGAAAACGTTTGATACTGTAGCCGCACAACTGCATCTGAATCAACCCATTTCTCCGGAACTACCTGTGATGATGACAGTAATAGACAAGCAAGCTCTGGTTGATTAATCAGCTAAGACGGGAGGGGTGAACTAGGACGCTACGAGGAGACGATCTTACCGATAAAATGAAGCCTGTCCTATTTGTGCAAAGCTTCCATGTCTGCCACCTCCTCTGCTCCCTTCTCCCCTGAAGAAATTGCTGCTGAGGGCTTGAAGCCTGAAGAATATCAAGACATCGTCCAACGGTTGGGGCGTCATCCCAATAAGGCAGAACTGGGGATGTTCGGCGTGATGTGGTCAGAGCATTGCTGCTATAAGAACTCGCGTCCTCTCCTCAAGCAATTTCCCACAGAAGGCGATCGCATTTTAGTCGGGCCGGGCGAAAATGCTGGAGTTGTAGACTTAGGAGACGGTCTGCGGCTGGCGTTTAAAATCGAATCTCACAATCACCCGTCCGCGATAGAACCGTTTCAAGGTGCGGCAACTGGAGTGGGAGGCATCCTGCGAGACATCTTTACAATGGGCGCTCGTCCGATGGCTGTACTCAACTCGTTACGGTTTGGTTCTCTGGACGATGCCAGAACGCGCAGGCTATTTGGTGGTGTAGTAGAAGGAATTGCCCACTATGGTAATTGCGTTGGAGTACCCACAGTGGGTGGCGAAGTTTACTTTGACCCTGCCTACACTGGCAATCCCTTAGTGAATGTGATGGCACTAGGATTAATGGAGACACCGGAAATTGTGAAATCCGGTGCATCCGGTATCGGTAATCCAGTGCTGTACGTCGGTTCCACCACGGGTAGGGATGGCATGGGCGGCGCGAGTTTTGCCAGCGCCGAACTGAGCGAGGAGTCGATGGATGACCGTCCGGCAGTGCAAGTAGGCGACCCCTTCTTAGAAAAATCTTTGATTGAAGCGTGCCTAGAGGCATTTAAAACAGGTGCCGTAGTCGCAGCACAAGATATGGGTGCTGCTGGCATTACCTGTTCTACCTCAGAAATGGCAGCAAAAGGCGGTGTAGGAATTGAGCTGGATTTAGATTTGATTCCAGTGCGGGAATATGGCATGGTGCCTTATGAATACCTGCTCTCAGAATCCCAAGAGCGGATGTTATTTGTTGCCCACAAAGGTCGAGAACAAGAATTAATTGATATTTTCCACCGTTGGGGACTCCAGGCTGTCGTGGCAGGCAAGGTGATTGAAGAACCAATTGTCAGAATTTTGTTTCAAGGTGGGGTAGCCGCAGAAATCCCAGCTACCGCGTTGGCAGATAACACGCCGATTTATCACCGGGAAATTATGGCTGAACCCCCGGAATATGCTCGTAAAGCATGGGAGTGGACAGCGGATTCCTTACCGGCTTGCACAGTTGAAGCAATTAAAATCGAAGGCAAGTTAACCAGCTGGAGTGATATTCTTCTCCAACTACTCGACACGCCCACAATTGCCTCTAAACGCTGGGTTTACCGCCAATACGACCATCAAGTCCAGAACAATACTGTAATTTTACCGGGTGGTGCTGATGCGGCTGTTGTCAGGTTGCGTCCCCTAGAAGCAGCACCCCAAAATTCCAAATCGGGTGTTGCTGCAACTGTAGATTGCAATTCCCGTTACGTCTATCTTGAGCCGTTTGAAGGAGCCAAGGCAGTAGTTGCAGAAGCGGCTCGTAACCTCAGTTGCGTGGGTGCAGAACCTTTAGCGGTGACGGATAATCTCAATTTTGGCAGTCCGGAAAAACCAATCGGCTACTGGCAACTGGCATCGGCTTGTCAAGGCATCGCAGAGGCATGTCGAGAAATGGCAACACCTGTGACTGGCGGTAATGTTTCTCTCTACAACGAAACCCTCGATGCAGCTGGCAATCCTCAACCCATTCACCCAACACCAGTAGTTGGTATGGTGGGATTAATTCCTAATTTAAGCAACATTTGCGGTCAAGGATGGAAAACCGAAGGAGATTTAATCTATCTTGTGGGACTGCCCCTGACTGACTCCACCTCTCGCCTCTCATTAGGGGGTTCAGAATACCTGGCAACCATTCATGGCACCGTTGCTGGTAAACCGCCAGTAGTGGATTTCGAGCTGGAGCGTCGCGTTCAAGGTGTCGTGCGGGACGGTATCCGTCGCGGT
>DATNPT010000200.1:0-9977 GCA_036703075.1 Chroococcales cyanobacterium | reverse complement strand
CCCTTGGGACGTGGAGGAATTAAAACCCAGCTACTACCTACTTCTTGCCAATCCATGCTGTGGTTGCGTAGTTATTATATTTTCTATTGTAAAAATTCTTTTACCTAACAGGTGTTGCAATCGGCAATGTTGGATAGTAGTCTAACCGCTAAAATGGCTGATGTCAGGTGCGATCGCACCTCAATACAGGTTGAATAAATTAGCGATCGCTCTTACATTTTGAAGGATTATTAGGATGTAGTTGGTCTAGTTCCCAGGATTGGGGATTGGTGAGAACATATTGACGAATGTGTTGTAACGACACTTCGTCACGGATGATATGTTCGTAGTAATTCGTTTGCCAGACTGGGATTCCTGGTGGTACTGCTACTGCCCTAACTTATAACTTTAGGTCAGGCGAGTTTTCAGCTTTAACTGGGGTGCAATGCAACTGAGTTTAAGGGATAAGATGGGCAATACCTGCTCTACTTATCAAGCTGTAAGGTTTTCTCATGCTGACGCTTTATCACGAGCCAATCTCTCCGAACTCCCGCCGTGTCTGGATTACACTGCTGGAAAAAGGGCTTGAGTTTGAACTAGTCCAAGTAAAACTAGATGGGGAGCAGTTTAAGCCTGATTTTCTGGCGATGAACCCTTTCCATCACATTCCGATTTTGGTGGATGATGGCTTTAAAATCGTGGAATCTTTGGCGATTCTGGACTATTTAGAGGCAAAGTACCCGACACCTGCAATGTTGCCAAACGATGCCAAGGATTTGGCAATTGTACGGATGGTGCAACTGATAACGGTGAATGAATTGTTGCCTGCTAGTACTCCACTGTTTCCGCTGATGCTAGGCTTGCCTGAAGGAGACCGAGAAAAAATAAAGTCAGCACAACAAAACGTTGCAACAGCGCTGACATTTTTTGAGAACTTATTAGACGATCGCTTTTACTTTGGTAGTCAAACCCTAACTCTTGCTGAGGTTGTTGCTGGAACTGTAATACCCTGGTTGCCCAGAGGAGGCGTGTCCTTAAGTGACTATCCCAAACTCAATGCTTGGTGCGATCGCATAATTGCACGGGAGACTTGGCAAGCGACAGAGGCTACACCGGAGGTAATAGAAGCGTTCAAGTCTCGCATGGCAGCGAGAATGGCACAGCAAAATGCAGATTGAATGAGCAATTAGTTACTGCGCGATCGCTCAAAGAAAATCATGTCTTGGTTATGGCGGAATTGCTCCTGTTGTTCGGGAGTCAAGATAGCTTCAACTTTCTGCCGATAAACTTCTCTCAATTGCGCTAGTTTTGCCTGCTGTTCGGGCGTGAGAGCAGGGAGAGAGACGCGAACTGGCTGACCTGAGTTAAACTGACTTTGTTGCTGAGGTGTCAAATTAGGTAGCGACAGGACTGTCTTAAATTCAGGCCGCATCTGCTGATTAATTTGTTCGAGCTGCTCTTGCTGTTGCGAGGTTAAATGGATACCGGCTAGTGCAGGAAAATTGCGATCTGGCGTGCCTGGTACCGGCTTTTGCAGGACTATAGTTTGCTCGGAGCGAGCGGCTTGTTCGGCGTGAACGGCTTTGGCAGTCCAGCCGATCGCAATTAGCGTAGATACGGTGCAAAGTGCAATCGCACTCGCTAATCCTGTTGTGAATCCAGTTGCTCCAATCGGTTCTAAAGTGCGGTTAATTTTCAACATGGTTCGGTTTGAATTGAGGAGTAAAAACATGTTGTATGTTGGATTGCCCAATTGTAATCTTCCAATCGTGCGATCGCATGCGTCAAAACTCCTAATTCTTGCCTAGGACTTTAGTCCTACTCTGTTCTTTCTTTAGATAGGAGGTAAGGCTCTGGTATCCATCAACCCCGGTGCCATACAGTAGGTTTAAGCATCGAACGCGATTTCTCCAGCGACGAGATTCCTGTGCGCCGACTGATTCAATTCCAAACTCACCCCTTTCGCCTACTGCTTTATCTGGAGTGGATTTTGCTGGGGATGACTTTCCTCACGAGGTTTCCCCTGGTTGACGTTCCACCTCCACCGCCACATGACCCTATTGTTGCTCACTCTTCGTTACTGACAATTTTGAGCATCGCCCTCTTTGGCATGATGGGTTTGCAGTTGCCCAAAGGTAGGCTTTTCTCTAAAGTGCTTTATACGGGCGTTGGGTTTGGACTAATTTTGTTAGCCGCTGTTGGAGGGGGGCGAGGAATTTCCTTTTCTCCATCCTTGCTCTTAATCTTAGTGATTCGGAGTTGTCTCATCTTTGGATTAACGGGACGCTTACTAGTTGCTGGATTAGCGTTTGCATCAGTTCTCCTCAGCTTGTTTCTGCGCCTCCAAAATGTTCCTGAGTTTCCCGTATCTGGAAGAAGAGATAATTTCCGCACACCGATTGCAGAACCCGCGCCAAAACTACATCCCCATCGACCTCAAAAGGGATTTATCGTTAGGCGAGAAATCAGCCCAGATCAGGTGAGACGGCTGGTGTTGAACTTAACTATAAATACCGCCTTGCTATTTGGCTTGGTGTTAGTGTTTGTCTTGTTGCTAGTTAATGCTTTACTGGCAGAACGACAAAGTCGGCAGAAACTTGCGATCGCAAATGAACAACTCCGACAATACGCTCGACGAATTGAAGACCAAGCAACCCTAGAAGAACGCAATCGAATCGCTCGCGAAATTCACGATTCTTTGGGGCATTCTTTAACGGCTCAAAGCATTCAGTTAGAAAATGCCATGATGTTTTTGCGCTCTAATGTCGATAAAGCGCAAGTGTTTTTAACTGAAGCGAAACAACTGGGGAAAGATGCCTTACAAGAGGTACGCCAATCGATCGCGACATTGCGTTCTAACCCTTTACAAGGGCGAGCGCTAGAAGATGCGCTCGCGTCGTTAGTGGAGGACTTCCGGCGGAGAAGTAGCATCGAAGCGGAGTGCCAGATTAATTTTTCATCCCAAATCCAGGTTAATCACCGTCGGTTTAAGTTTAAAAGGAACCACAGAGGCACAGAGTTCGCACAGGAGACAATAAGAGGCGATCGAGAGATAAAGATGATCGATGCGGATTTTGGTTCGTCTATTGTTCCGGATTCGGTTGTGAATCGGTCGTTACCGCCTGAGATTAGTACGGCAATCTACCGTATTGTGAAGGAAGTGCTGACCAATATCTATAAGCACAGCGAAGCAACCCAGGTGAAAATTCGCTTGCTGGTTAATCCGGAAGCGCTATACCTTTTCGTTGAAGATAATGGCAAAGGGTTCGATCCGGAACAAAACACGACGGGTTTTGGACTGCACGGCATGCGAGAACGAGCGGTTGCACTGGCAGGGCAGTTTAGCATCACAAGTCAACCAGGGGCTGGGTGCCAAATTACCGTTTATATTCCATTACCGACACGATATCCATGATTCGGGTTTTGATAGTAGACGATCAGATAATTGTGCGCCAGGGATTGCGGAGTTTACTGGAATCAAAGCCGGATTTGCAAATCGTCGGAGATGCCGAGAACGGCCAAAAGGCGATTGAGCAAGTTGAAGCCCAACAGCCGGATGTGGTGCTGATGGATGTTCGCATGCCAGTCATGGATGGAGTCGCGGCTACACGCTTAATTGGAGCGCGCTTTCCGGGGACTAAAGTTTTGGTTTTAACAACCTTTGATGATGATGAATACGTATCGCAAGCGATGCGATTTGGGGCGATGGGTTATTTGTTGAAAGATACGCCTTCAGAAGAATTAGCCCAAGCGATTCGTGCCGTTCATAAAGGATACACTCAACTCGGACCGGGATTGTTTGAGAAAGCGATTTCGAGTTTGTTAACGCCAACTCCAGCCCAGCCAACTAGTTTACCTCCGGAATTAGCCGAACTGACTCCAAGGGAACGGGAGGTTTTGCGTTTAATTGCGGTTGGAGCGAGCAATCGAGAAATCGCACAGTCTCTTTACATTTCCGAGAGAACGGTGAAAAATCACATCACGAGTATTCTAAGTCGTCTGAATTTACGCGATCGCACCCAAGCTGCTCTGTTGGCTAGTTCGTTTCTGCCTCTACTAGGATAAATCGATTCCCAATCGGAAACAGCGTTCAATCTGGCTTCGGTATATGTTTTGTGCCACAACATCCTTATGAAACAGAAAATTCTCACAGTGATTGCGCTGTTTGCTCTAGGCTTAGTGACAATGCTGACTACCGCTTCTATAGTTTCTTTCGCCAGATCGGAGTTTGCAACGGCTCAAGTATTTCCAGGTTCCACGCGATCGCATCCTGACTCTAGCATTGAACTAGAAAATCGCGGACGTTCTCCAAGCTGTGCTTTAAAACCAGACAGCGATTCAGCAGAACATCGTTCGCCAACGACTTTTATCTCTGGCCCTGTCACGCTCGATCGCTTCCGACGCAATGATAGCAATCGCGATCGAACTCCAGGAGAACCAGCCAATGCTCTGGGTTCTGCAAAAGCCTTCGATAGTTACACACCGAGAGAAAGTATCGCTTTAGCCAACCCAACCAACTATGGACAGCGCTATATTTTAGACCTATTTTCTAGACCCGCCGAGCACGACCCTATCATAGTGCTGCATGAAACCGTTTTTTCAGCTCGGAGTGCGATTAATACATTCCGGACGCCGCAATCCAACGAATCAAAGCAAGTCAGCTATCACGCCCTGATTACGCTTAACGGAGATATTGTTTATCTAGTCCCTCCCGATTTCCGAGCGTTTGGGGCAGGTAACTCAGTTTTTCAGGGTGAAAAGGGCATAGAAACGGTAAAAACGCATCCTAACTATCCACCCTCAGTCAATAACTTTGCGTACCACGTCTCTCTAGAAACTCCCGTTGATGGCCGCAACAATCGCAGTCGGCATAGTGGTTATACTCTCGCTCAGTACAAGTCTCTAGCCTGGTTGGTCGCTAAAACGGGAGTCCCAGATTCTCGAATTACCACACACAGAGGGGTAGATCGTTCGGGTTTGAGAAAAGACCCAAGAAGTTTCAACTCGGCGACGTTTTTCCGAGTCCTGCAATCTTTCCCTAGAACGCAGGACATCATCATTAGTTGTCAGTCCTCGTTGGATAATCGTTGACAATAACAGGAAAGGAGAGGTAGCTCAACCACCTCTCCTTTATTCATTAGCTCAGAACTTTCTTAATAGTTGAAAAAAGCCGATTAGAAGCGGCTGCGGCTGTTGGTATTAGGCTTATGAATGATAAAGCTCAGCACTTGGCACTGCTTCACATTATCAAAACCCACCACACGGATGTAAGAGTCGCGATAGTCAGAACGGCAAGCATCCACTTCAGCCATCACTTCCTGAGTATTGCGAGCTTTGAACAGGGGCAACTTCCACAATGTCCAGTAGTGATGCTCTGGTTCTGAATTGTCGCTAAATTCTACAGCCGGAATATATCCTTGATCCAAAATGTATTGGACTTGCTTGACGATCTGGGCATCGGTCAGCGGGGGCAAGTAGGAAAGGGTTTCGTAGCGACGCTCTTTCGGTAAAGTTTGCATGGGTTAGGTCTGTTTATTGAAGTATGAGTGTGCAACAGACGGCGATGAAAGTACGCCGAATCGATTAGGCTAACTAGCCTTCTGAGTCAGTTGGCTGTTCGGAACTGGACGGGGGTTCAGAAACTGTGAGTTGCGTAATCCGCTCTAAATGCTGACGCCGATGTTCCATATTCGACTGCTGGATAGCAGCACGCACCATTTCTGGTAAGTAGTCTGCTACTTCTTCCGCCAAGTGCTGCCGCACGGTCATGATCCGAAACGCCAGCTCTTGCTTTTCCTGGAGTAATGCCTGAATGAAAGCTTCTCCATCTTGGACACTGATTCGCGAACAGAAGCCATGCAGCCAAAGCGACTGAGGAGGGTCAGTTTCACTTAATTGCTCCAAGACAAGCCGCAGTGCTTGATAGGTCATATAACTGCTTAACGTCTTAGCAGCGTCCTTGGCAACTCGTTTTAAATCCATCTTCTGACCCCAGCCTTTTGAAGTATGAAGTATTAAGTATGAAGTATGACGGTTCATACTTCACACTGTACCCTTCACGCTCGATCAGACGGTGTCCATCGCTTCAAACTCGAACTTGATTTCCTTCCACAGTTCGCAAGCTGCCGCCAACTCAGGACTCCACTTGCAAGCTTCACGAATCACATCGCCACCTTCACGGAACAGGTTACGACCTTCGTTACGAGCTTGGATACAAGCTTCTAAGGCCACACGGTTAGCGGTAGCGCCAGGAGCATTACCCCAGGGGTGACCTAGAGTTCCACCACCAAACTGGAGGCAGGAATCATCACCAAAGATTTCCACCAAGGCGGGCATGTGCCAAACGTGAATACCACCGGAAGCCACGGGCATTACTCCAGGCATGGAAGCCCAGTCTTGAGTGAAGTAAATACCCCGTGCGCGGTCTTGTTCGATGTGGTCTTCGCGCATCAGGTCAACGAAGCCCATCGTGATGCCTTTTTCGCCTTCGAGTTTACCGACGACAGTACCGGAGTGCAGGTGGTCACCACCAGACATCCGCAGACACTTGGCAAGTACGCGGAAGTGGATACCGTGGTTCTTCTGACGGTCGATTACAGCGTGCATCGCACGGTGAATGTGTAGCAGAACACCATTGCGGCGGCACCACTTAGCCAAGCTGGTGTTAGCGGTGAAACCACCCGTGAGGTAGTCGTGCATGATGATGGGGGTCTTGATTTCTTTGGCGAACTCAGCACGCTCCATCATTTCTTCACAGGTGGGGGCGGTGACGTTGAGGTAGTGACCTTTGATTTCACCGGTTTCAGCCTGTGCTTTCTCAATAGCTTCTTGTACAAACAGGAAGCGATCGCGCCAGCGCATGAAGGGCTGGGAGTTGATGTTTTCGTCGTCTTTGGTGAAGTCTAGACCACCGCGCAGGCACTCATAAACCGCACGACCGTAGTTCTTCGCGGACAGACCCAGCTTGGGCTTAATCGTACAACCCAAGAGAGGACGACCGTACTTGTTCAGCTTGTCACGCTCAACGGTAATCCCGTGAGGTGGGCCTTGGAACGTTTTCATGTAAGCGATGGGAATCCGTAGGTCTTCCAACCGCAGTGCACGCAGGGCTTTGAAACCAAATACGTTACCCACCAAAGAGGTGAGCAAGTTGGTGACAGAGCCTTCTTCAAACAGATCCAAAGGATAGGCGATAAAGCAAATGTACTGATTATCTTCGCCGGGAACCGGTTCGATATCGTAACAACGACCTTTGTAGCGATCGAGGTCAGTCAGCAAGTCTGTCCACACAGTCGTCCAGGTACCAGTGGACGATTCAGCGGCAACAGCAGCACCCGCTTCTTCTGGAGGAACCCCAGGCTGTGGAGTCACGCGAAAAGCCGCCAGAACATCTGTATCTTTTGGAGTATAGTCCGGAGTATAATAAGTTAATTTATAATCTTTTACCCCGGCGTCGTACCCAGCTTTCGACTGAGTCCTGGTTTGAGAGTAAGACATGTTTTCCTTCCTTAGGAACTACTGGAGTTTCAACAGGTTCTGTTGCTGTTCGTTGGTTGTAGATTTTGCCTAGTTTTAGGCACTAAAATCCTTATCGAAGACTCGTTTGATAAGCCTCCTACGGGTGCAACACCACACCTCGATTTCCCACTTCTGGCTCAGACCTGGGAGTACCCACCACTGTTATTTGACCACAAAACCGATCCCAAAAATACAATTTCGTTGCAAATCAAGTGGCACAGGTAATGCTTAAATGTTTTGCTGTTTTGTCAATATACCAGGAATACAATAAGTTAAAATTCAAATCTTCTGTATCGATTTATAATTTTTTTTTATACCTAGAACAAACGCAACAATTCATTACAATTCGTTGCAAATTCGTCGATTGTTGTTTTCGCAATTATGGTATTGAGTAATCGGATTGGTCTTTTCATCAGCGCTACAGTACTGAGCTTGAACTTACCCGTGCCAGGATTGTTGCCAGAAACGCTCCTGCAAATCTCTAGAGGTCAAGTTTTGGCGCAATCGTCCATCGAGCAAGGCAGACAGACTCCGATTTATGTAGATGAGCCACCCCCACCGAGAGGCGAACCATTACCCCCCGAACGCCAACGGCGAGAGGCACAGCCCTTACCGGCTGATTTTCGGGTGGCCGCTTTGCAACCTGATGTTGCGGGTGACTTGTGGATTGGATCTTGGACAGGGTTAGGGAGAATTAACCCTAATACTGGACGCCTTCAGGCTCGCATTAGTCTCCCCAACTACACGCTTGGTGCTTTGGCGCAAGACCGGGTAGGACGAATCTGGGTAGGAACCTATGAGGGGTTGCTGCGTGTAGACCCCCGCAGCAACGAAGTTACCGCCCAGAATTTTTCATTGCCCTCGAATCGGGTATTGTCGTTGTTGATCGATCGCCGAGGGTATCTTTGGGTGGGAAGCGATCGCGGTCTTTCCCTGATCAGCCCCGACCAGGGATTATTAATGACAACATTGCAAAACCTTCCCGGTGTCAGTGCGAATGCTCTTATCCTCGATAAGGCGGGTCAATTGTGGGTAGGTACCCTAGAAGGTTTGGTGCGCGTGGATACTGCTAGTGCCTCAGTCATCGGTCGTATCACCGACCTACCTGGTACAACGGCACAAACCATGGCTCTAGGCCCCGATGGTATGCTCTGGGTCGGGACTCCGAGCGGTTTAATGGTAGTAAACCCCGAAACAGGAATTTTGATGCGTTCGGTCACTCCGTTAAGAGGACGTAACGTGACGGCAGTGAGCTTTGGTCGCGATCGCACAGTTTGGGTTGGCACAGATAGCGGCTTGTTAAGAATCAATTCCTATAGTGGAGCGGTACTCGGACAGGTTCCGGACTTGCCTTCTGAACGAATTCTTTCCCTTTCTCCAGACACGGGTAACAAGCTATGGGTAGGAACTTCGGAAGGTTTAGCTTGGGTCAGTCAGACGACAGGTACAGTAAGACCGCATCTAGCCTTCGTTCGCGGGAATGCGGAATGAGGCAACACGGTGCTGAAGATGGAAGCAGTAGCCGTATGTATGTATCGCGGCTTGAGCGATCGAGGAAATAGTGATGAAGTTTCAGACACTGATTTTTGGGTTATCAATGGCAAGTGTGATAGTTGCAGGAATTAATCCTTCCTGGGCAACCCCTGATAAGGACAGTGACTATACGATCGCTACTCTGAACTCGGAGCGAGTGTTAGTCAACGAGCTGACAGGTACCCCCCTCAATGTCCGAAACCGTTCTATCCCAGCCTATACAATCGCTGAAGCTGTTCCAGCGCAACGCATTCGATTTCGCCAAGGTGCTACCTCAGCCACGATAAAAAATGCGATCGTCAGAGGCGAACCGCCGAAGACTTATGTGCTTGGTGCAGGTAAAGGGCAGAAAATGACACTCAGGATTACTTCCCTTGAGAAGAATGCTGTATTGAGACTCATCGCTCCGAATGGAACGATAATCGTGAACGAAGCGAAAGGGGAAAAAGTCTTGAACAACTTACCTTTGGCAGGGGACTACACGATTGAAGTCGGTACAGAGCGAGGAAATGCCAGTTACGAGCTGTATGTTTCAATCGTCGGTTCTCCCCGACGCTAAATTCTAACGACTTTCATCCCCTCTTGATGCTGAGAAATGGCAGAGGGGATGCTGTGCTGAGACTATTGCACGAGGAACGACTTGGGAAGATCGAGCAGATAAAGGCAAGATGGATATAGGTACTTTCGGTTTCCTGCGTTTCGTACCCATCAAACCTCAGCGCTAAAACACTTATGGCAGTCACCACCCAGCAATTAATCCAATGGAAACAGCAGGGGCGTCCAATTGTCACACTGACAGCTTGGGACTATGCGATCGCCCAGTTATTGGATGCGGCTGGAGTAGACGTGGTATTAGTGGGAGATTCCCTGGCAATGGTGACGCTCGGTCATCCCACAACGCTGCCAATCACCTTGGATGAGATGCTGCATCATACGAAAGCCGTGCG
>DATNPT010000190.1:0-7402 GCA_036703075.1 Chroococcales cyanobacterium | reverse complement strand
GGTTGAATTGCTCATCCTCATCGCTTACCTGGGCAGCATTGCCTTTGCGGGGAAAGTCTATCATCCTGTTGACTTTGATGGGCAGGCTACCCTTCCATCCTTGCTCCAAGCCCTACACTTTTTAGCGATCGGATGCCTCATCTTGTGGCTACTTCCCCAACCGCGATCGCGATTTCCTCATCCCTCTCGCCCTTTTCTCATCACATTTGCCGTTCTCGTATTCTATGCCGCGATTGATGAGCTGCTCAAAATTCACCTGCACCTGCATCAACTCTTAGCTGGCCATGACTGGAAGTGGCTTTATTTAAGCCTGTTTGTCGCTATTATAGCACTACGCATTAAAGTTAGGACATCTGTATTGAGAATGTAGAAGTTCGTATACATGCTACCTTCAGCGATTGTCTTAATGTATTTGCGTAGCGCTATATGGTTTGGCATTATCGAGACTTCGTTGTCCTCTGGCATCACTACCGCCGCGAAACTTGTTTAGTATTGCTTGGAATCGGAGTATTTGTATTAGGGGGCTATGGCTCTGAAATGCTTAGAGATTTCTTATCAGCAGGAGCATCTTATCAAGCGATCGCGCGAGAACAAATTTTGGGGGTATCTATCGAGAATCTGCGTGTTGCCTATGAAGAATCCTCAGAACTTGCAGGCGAAAATTTGATTTTATATGCCTGTCTGCAATTTGTAGGAAAGCGTCTAGATTCACAATAAACCTCTTGCAGAAATCCTGGAATGCCCCCTAAATGCCGCAATTGGAGCGGGACTTGGAATGTAATTCTCCCCCAAAATTGGGGGGGCAGGGGCGGGCAAAAATGGACTTTTGCAAGAGCTCTAATAGAAAAGCACCGCAAGTTACCTCACGGTGCTTAGTTCTTATTGATGGGACGATAGCAAGTCTGATACTGCTGCATGTGCTAACACGACGCCCGGTTCGCGCTGAAAAGCGTTGTAGTACTTTCTCTCGAACGTATTGCCAACTTCGGATGGCGTGAGCAACGTGCGGGTATAGCTAATCAGATTTCGGATATCATCTCGCGATACGGGTTCATCGGCTTGGAGCATTTCATCAATTTGCACAACAAGCTCAGAGATGCGATGCAACCAAGCGAATTGTTCGTGTTCGATGACTAGTTGCAGCAGTTCTCCGCTCGTTACTCGTCCGCGCACTTGTTCGTAAGCGATGCGTTCGATGTCAAGCAAAAACTTGTGCAGGTTTAACAGTTTGTTCCGCAAATCGCGCAGATATTGATGTTGATTGATTCGTTGTAGCAGTGTATTAGAATTCAATGGAACCCATCCTCCCATGACGATAGTCTTCGATCGCTTGCATAATTTCAGCTTGGGTATTCATTACGAATGGCCCGTAGCGGACGACTGGCTCGTTGAGCGGTACGCCAGCAATGAGCAATACATCTAGTGGTGATTTCGCATTCGAGGGATTGGCGAACTCTACTTCCTCACCATCTTGTGCAAACAGCACCATTTGCCCATCTCCTGCCGGTTCTTTGTCTGCACCGAACAAGCCATCACCATCCAGGACATACGTAAAAGCGTTATAGTCTCTTGGCACGGGTTGAATTACAGTCGCACCTGGTTGCACTGTAAAATGCAGGTAGATAATCGGAGTTCGAGTTTCGATCGCAGAACGAACTCCTAGTGCTTCTCCGGCGATCGCTTTCACGCTCACCGAACCATCCTCAGTCTGAGCCGTTGGAATGCGATCGGCAGGAATTTCTTGGTAGCGAGGCTGTATCATCTTGTCGCGACGCGGTAAGTTCACCCAGAGTTGAAGGCCGTGCAGCCGTCCGCCGTTGCGAGCAAATTCTCGCTCTGGCATCTCCGAGTGAACTACACCTGCACCTGCCGTCATCCACTGCACGTCACCGGGATTCAGCGTTCCAGCATGACCTTGTGAATCTTTGTGTTGCAAGCGCCCCTCCAGCATATAGCTTACCGTCTCAAAGCCTCTATGAGGATGATCGGGTGCGCCCTTAGCTTGGCCGGGTTCGACATCGACTGGCCCTAATTCATCAAGGAGGAGAAAGGGGTCAAAGTGGGAAAAGGTGCTTTTGGGAAATGGACGGCGAACCAGCATTCCTTCACCTTCGAGCGTTTCGACGCTATTGATAATCCCTGCAACTGTCCGAATCGTTGTCGTTTGAGTTGTCATTGATTTCCTCCTTGATGCCTTAGTATTTGGTGCGATCGCTTATAAGGCGAAGACTATGCTGTTGGATAGCGTTCTCAACCAGCATTTGCAGAATGTGAAAGCCTGTTTATCTCATCTGCTCAAATCTAGATGTCAAGACGCCGATGGTTCGTCTAACTTAAATCCAGTCGATGCGTCTTGTGTCGAGGAACGTTGCAATCTATCGGTTTATTTGACATATCCTATATATGACTTCTCATATACTAGCGTGAATATCAGAAGTGGTAGGTAGAACTTCCACTACTTCAATCATCGGAAAACCGTTTTATGTCTCTAACCCATGCAATTTTAGGTTTGCTTCAGCAAGAGGAGATGACAGGCTATGACCTGAAAACAACCTGCTTCGATCGCTGCATTGCTCACTTGTGGCCGGCAGACCAGGCCCAAATTTATAGAACTCTCGATAAACTAGTTGAGAAAGATTGGATTACCTGTACGGTTGAGATTCAACGCGATCGCCCCAATCGCAAAGTCTACCGCGTGACCGAGGCAGGAAAAGCTGAATTAATCCGATGGCTGCAATGCCATCAACCTTTGCCAACTGTGCGAGAACCGTTGCTCGTTCAGTTATTTTTCGCCGCACAGTTACCGAATGAAGCGATTATTCAACTCTTAGAACAGCAGCTTGCAGCACGTCGCGAAAAGCTGTCCGCGTGTGAAACGAGCGAATTACCTGCTCTGGACGATCGATCTGCCAGTCGCGAACAGATGATGCAACGACTGGGGCTGGAGTTGGTAGTCCGCAGAGAACAAACTTATATTGATTGGCTCAAAACGGCGATTGATGTCATCCGTCAAGAGGTGCGTATCAATCGGGGTCAATAGCACCTAGAATGCATAAGGAAGCTAAGAAGATTGATGAATGGAGACAACACGTAAATTTGCGATTCTTGCTTCTGTTCCAGAAGCCCATCTCGTTTCTGGATTAGAAGCGATCGCTGCTCAAGTAGACTCAGAAGAGGTGGAAAGTGTTGCGTTGCCCAAAATTGCATTTGGCAGCATGGCCTTTGAAATATTGCGAAAAGCCGATGAGTTAAGGAAAGAGCAAGCGGTCGAGGTGTTGATCTATGCTTCTGAGCCTAAAGGAGATCGACCATTAAATTCAGAAGTCAGGTGGCGTGGCCGTTACATTGGGCATCTTCCGTCGCGCAATGGTCGCTACCCCGGTAAATCTCTATTTCGTCCTAAGGCGGCAGCTACGGAAAGACCCGTTTGGGCCGTTTATTGGGAAGTTCAGGAACTGGAGCAACTCAAAACACCAATTCCCATTGCTTCGCTTCAAGGACTCGGTCAAAAGGCAAATTGCAAGCCGCGCTTTGTACCTGAAGAGCCGGTTTTGATCGAGTATCCCTTTGCAGCACTTTCGGGAATATCCCGACGATAACAAAGCTTTGTTGACTAAAGAAGGGAACTTCTTAACAGGAAATAGGGAACAGGGAGGAAACGAACAGTTCCCTATTCTTGCCGAAATTCCCCTTGAACTGGGTACAAGCCCCCACGAAGAGAAAGTGGTCGGCGCATTAGTAGCGGGTTTAAATCCCTCACCATACGCCTTGACTGTTCCCCGTTCCCTGTTGCCTTTAATGCAAGCTAGAATCCCAATCGAGTAATCCCAGAAATATAGATTTTTCGTAAGGGCAGCGCCCCTGTGCCTGCCCTGAAACCCAAGTCGGGCAACCACAGGGGATATTAGACCATTAATGAACCAACGCTAGGATGATGAGATATAGCTGTCGCTATAAAGGTTAGGACTTTCTTTAACGGCCCCAACGACCACGTATTAGTAATAAACCTAAAAGCCGTCTGCCCTATGCCTTCTGCCTTTTGCTATAAATAATGGGTTGATTAAAGGCGAGCGATCGCTTTTGCTACTGCAACAACGATCGAGATTGCTCTAATTTTCAACCTAATCAGCCCTAGCAAAGATTGGCTTAGTACATGTTTAGAAGAATCGCTTGCGGGAGCGCCCAGCCAACTCGCGCTCATGTTCTCGCAGTGTCACAGGATTGGGTCTGCTGAACCCAAAATAGGCAGCAATTAAGGCTGTTAGCGCATGGAGCCAAACATCGTGACCAAACAGTGGAATTAAGCCACCTATTGTATTAAGAGCTGGCAACAATCCCATAACTGCCAGGATTCCATAAAAGATTGCTAAACCGCGTGCATAACTCCGCGATCGGATGTAGCTACGGTAGGAACTTACTCCCCAAATACCAATCGCTAAATGCACAATGTTATGGAGAACATTGATAGGGAATAGTTTTAACAAGTAGCCATAGCCAGCGTTAAAAACGACTGCGGGTCCACCAGTACCAGGCGTTGCCACCATACCTGGGATAAAGCCAAAAATACCAAGTGCGATAAACAAGATGCCGCTAATCAGAGCAAAGTAGCGTGCTCCCATAGTAATTCTCCGTGTTCGTTAATGATTGTAGGAAACCAACGCGGCTGCTCATCCCTTAATCGGGCTTATTGCGATTCACTCTATCTATTGCAATTAGCACTCCAAAAAGGCTCTTTCTTGCGGGGATTTGGGCTAAGAGCAACAATTACTATGAATCTATCTCAAAGTAAGCAGGAATCTGTCTACCTCAAGTGAGATATAAGAATTTGATTTTAAACCGAGTGTATGAGGAGTCAGTTAAGGAGTTGGGTTGAGCTAAAGCGCCCCCAACACTCATTCTTATTGAACTGTTGGGGTGGGGTGATTCATATTAAATCGCTAATTTTCTGAAACACTCAACCTACCTTCGTTTTGCTTTGACGGCTCTAGACTCCACAGTGAAGGCTGGAATGTCTCGCAATTCAATTTCACTCAGGCTGTATTGTTCGCAAACTAAGCTTAGACGAGTTCCGATAGTTTTAACGGCATTGACACTATGAGTCAGGTCACCCTGAAAATACAACAGGGTGTTGACTTGTGGCTTAATCTGCCCGACTTGTTGTTTGTGGCAACGCAGCACTAGCTCTCCACCTTGCAGATTGGGCGGCACCTGCACATAAAGAACGCTGACGACTACTGGAGGCTCAACAGTTTTGCAGTAAGCCCGTAGGGAGCGATCGATATGTGGATCGACGCGGGAGCCTTCCTTCAGGAGCAGGGGATTGAGGTAAAAAGCATTGCAGGTGGGCTGTAGTACCCGATCTAGATAGCGCTTGAAAAAGGGAAACCGCCGTTCCACTGCCTCAAGTTCTGAACGTTGAAACACCACAGAAAACCCTCGGGTGCCAATGAAGTCGCGGTTGAGGTTGTTGATTGCAAGCTCGGGGCACGCTAAAATCTCTCCTCGCAAGTCGTTGAGGTAAGCGATTGGAAAGGCGTTAGGACGTTGATGATAGTAGTTGCTCAAGGGATTTGCAGGTTTCAAGGAACTCTCGCCTAGGTTAAAGCTGAGCGAGAGCTAACACACTATAGTCTTTCTCGATTGGAGCGTCCAATTTATCACCGTTTAGAACAGAGAGTTAAAGCTCATATTTTCTTGTGTAGAGCTGTCCGCTCTGTTGCCAGCAGTACGCAAACGCAAGCGCGAACAAAAATGCGATCGCCTATGTCAAAAGTCACAGCGATCGCTTTTTACCCATTGCTAGAGATGGCAAAGTTATCGAGTTGCCAAGCGGAAAGCAGGGTAGGAGAAGAGAGATTGAAAGTTAGATTGTCGTTCTGCGATCGGTTCTGGGGCTTCGTCCCAAAGGCTTTCATAATAGAAGAACGCTACACCCAAACCGCGAGCGCGAGCTGCTCGGACTTTCGCCTGAATGAGTTGCATTGGCACTGGCTGATTTCTCAAGCCTGTTAGGACACCGACTGCGGTGGGAATCTTTTGTTGTGCCTCTTGAATTTCGGGACGCCCGATCTGTTCGAGAAAACTTTGCAGATTGGGACGATAAACTTGCACAATTAGCTCGTCCACAATTCCTTGTCGCACCCAACTCACCCAGTCTTGCAGATACCCATAGTATGCAGTGACATAGGGGTTAGGGGAAACGGAAAAGATCGCCTTGGGCTTTCTCTGTTTTACAGCTTGGTTGAGTTTTGTCATAAACGCCGTGATTTTATCGGCCCGCCAGCGCACCCAATCTGGATCTTGAGGATTAGCCGGCGCATTTTTATTGGTTTCTTGTTTGTACAACGCTAGCGTGTAGCGATCGTAGCCAAACTGATTGGGTAAACTCGTGTGATCGTCAAACTGAACCCCATCGACATCATACTTGGTAACAGCTTCCAGCACGAGATCGGTGATAAACTGCTGCACCTCTGGATGGAAAGGATTGAGCCACGCCACCTCACCCCCTGCTGATATCGACGTTTGGCTGCCATCTCGTTGTTGCGTCAGCCACTCCGGATGATTCAATGCCAGTTCCGATGTAGGGGGAGCCATGAATCCGAACTCAAACCAGGGAATTACCAGCAAGCCTTGACTGTGGGCTTGGGCAATCAAATCGGCGAGAATATCTTGTCCCTGTAAACCTTTGCGGATAAACGGTTGGATGCCTGTCTGTTGTGCTACGGCACTGGGATAAAATACGTAACCAGAATTCCAGACAACAGGATAAATCGTATTGAAGTGCAGCCGAGTCAGTTGACTTACAGCATCTTGGAGTTTCGAGCGATCTCGCAGGATGTCATTATCATTTTCAGTCATCCACACCCCGCGAATTTCCTGCAAAGGCTGCTGTGCGATCGCTTCTGGCTGCACGATCGCTTCCGGCTGTGCGCTCACCTCTGGCATTACACTTTGTGCCATGACAGAGATTGGGTGGCTAACCATCAATACTGTGATGAACGATGCCAGAAAGAGAAGGAAAAGACTTTTGAGCGATCGCTGCCAACCTCTATGAATAAAACGCAATTTCATAAACTTAAATGATAAGTGAGCTAACCGACTCGATAATCGCGTACCGTTGCGATCGAATAAACGATTCATAGTTTACAGGTATTTATATTTACTAGAGACTTGATTTGCGAACAGGATTCATTCAATAAGTAAATTTGAATGGTTATCGTAAAGAAAATTAAGCATCGAAATAGTGTAGGGAAAATAGCGGATTTTTTGAGTAGTTGAAACCGAAACGTCAATAGTACCATTGAACTCAATTAGTAGCCGAGTTTCGAGCGATCGGGGTTGTTTCATAAAACTGCTTCCCAAGTCAAGTGTTGTGCCGTATCAGTAGTACTTATCTCTCAGG
>DATNPT010000187.1:0-27094 GCA_036703075.1 Chroococcales cyanobacterium | reverse complement strand
TCAAAGGGTGAATGTCTTGACCTAATCATCTTGTAGGTCTTAGCGAAGTGAGCTTATGCAGTTCGCTCGCTAACTGATAACCACGCTCCAGGTCGATTACCTCCTTTTTAGAAGGAACCACTCCAGGCACTCCAGGCATGCTCCAGGAGACAACCAGAGAAAGGGAGTTAAAGTCTAATTGCTCGATGTCTCAGCATTAGCGCGAGACAAATTTCCTGCTGAAGACGGCTTCACCTTGCCTCTCATCCTAAACCAGTAGGATTTTCTCTAGTAGAACTAATGACAAGTTTTAGCGTGAGAATTACCGACCGCATAGCTCTCGCGACGGATGCTATTTTCTGCTTTCAGTAAAAATGCGGAACTTAAAAGAATAAAAATTCAGCAATATGCTTGAGGCAACAACCAGGAAGTACATCTGACAATGGAAAAAATTACAGAATAGTTGCCGGAATTTCTGTAAAGAAATAGATGAAGTGTATAGGTGTCATAGAAGTTTAAAGAAGTGCCAAGGTTCCAGAAAGTTTCCAAACGTTCAGCTGAGTGATGGGAAAGATTAACAATCCAAATCATTGGGTGAAATAGGTATTAGTCATGCTTGAAGGTTTACAACTATTTTCTGATAGCAAATTTATGCCCCACGGAGAGTGCGCTCTCTGGCCACCGAGTTCGATCGGACTCCATAGCGCCAGCGATCTAGTCATTGTCCTTGCCTATTTCTCAATGCTGTTGCTGTTGGTCCATTTCCTCCAACAGCGTTTTGACATTCCTTCCCGACGGCTGCTTTGGCTGTTGTCGGGTGCGATGGGATTCTCCACAATCACTCATCTGATACCGGCGTGGACGCTTGAGCCTTCCCTGCATTGGTTATCCGGTCTACTAAAAGCGATCGCAACAAGCGTATCCCTGTACGTCGCGATTGAGCTAGTCTATTGGCTCTCTAGAGATGGGGGATTCTTACTCCCGCCGAAAGCGAGCAGTGACCAACTGTTTACTGCTCGCTGCTCGCTGAACACTGGTGAAGAAAATAGGGGGCAGGAGGCAGAGGGCAGAAGGCGAAATCACAAGGCACATCTACCCACATTTGAAGCGCAAGCCTCCAATCAACGACTTTCCTTGCTCATCCAGCAAAGTCCTTTAGGGGTCATTGAATGGACTCCCGATCTGGCAGTAGTAGACTGGAACCCAGCAGCAGAAAAGATTTTTGGCTATACCAAACCAGAGGTTTTAGGGCGTTACGCGATCGCACTAATTGTCCCTGAGATAGCCTTACAGCAGGTAGAGCAAGTAGCTTCACAGTTGTTACAACAACAGGGCGGAACGCGTAGCACCAATGAGAATATCACTAAGGACGGGACCCAGATTTATTGCGAATGGTACAACATGCCACTTGTTAACACAGAAGGTCAAGTGGTGGGTATTGCATCATTGGTGCAAGATGTAACCGAGCAAAAATTAGCCTCATTATCGCTCCAGCAAGCGAACAACCAACTAGAGATTCGTGTTGCTGCCCGCACTCAGGAATTAAAGCAAGCGATCGCCCAACTCCGAAATGAAGTGAGCGAACGCCAGCAGATGGAAGCTGCTCTACGAGAGAGAGAGCAGCAGTACCGCTCGGTGGTTGACAATGTCAAAGAAGTAATTTTCCAGAGCGATAGTAATGGGTTATGGACGTTCCTCAATCCAGCTTGGAGCGAAATCACGGGTTTCGCGATCGCTTACAGCATCGGCACGTCCTGCTTAGATTACGTTCATCCCGATGACAGACAGCGCTATGTAGACGAACTCCAACCCTTAATAGCAGGTCAAAAAGAATACTGCCGCTATGAAGTTCGCTACATAACGGTCTATGGTAGCTACCGATGGATCGAGGTACTCGCTCAATTAACGTTCGATGCCAACGGGAACATTACCGGCACTTGTGGCACTCTCAAGGACATTACAGAGCGTCATGTGGGTGAAGAGGCTCTCTGCAAGCGACAGCGTTACCTTGCCGCTTTAGTTGAAGTGCAGCAACGGTTGTTGGCGTTTAAGGGAGATAGTGACAACGAGCCATTAGATCCGAACCCCTATACGGAAATTCTTAGAATTCTAGGACAAGTGTCCGGGGCCAGTCGCGTTTATGTCGTTGAAACCGATAACCTAGAGTCTTTGCCCTCGATCGCGTCGTGTCAAGTAGCATCCGATAACGGCTACTCGACCCGAACAGCTAAGCCTCATGGGAACAATTGGATCGAACCGGAAGGACGAGGCCCAAGCCAAAACAACGAGCAGAAAACGCTGCGCGAACGGCAACAACACAACCCAACGAGACACTCTACTGCTAGTTTTCCCGAGGCTAGCGCTAACAGCAGCGGTACTGCTTTGGAGAAGGTTACTCGTGACGCGCCAACAGAGACGGGGAGACGAGGAGACGGGGAGATTTTGGAGTTGTGCAAGCATCATTCTCTCAGTCGTCCTCTTCGCCAGTCTCCCAATCAACCTCAACCCATCACGGATGACTGCACCCATCTAGTCATGAGTCAGCGAGCGCAGTGGTGCGCTCCAGGCATCCCACAGGACACGAATCACTCGATGCGGCCAAACCGTCCTAGCGACAACTGTTTCCCGCGTTGGCTGCAACGATTGTCGCAAGATGAAATCATTGCAGGTGTTGTTGCCGACTTTCCGGAGTCCGAGCGGATCGTTTTGGAATTACAGGGCATTCTCTCGATTTTGATATTGCCCCTGAAAGTCAATGGCAAGTTTTTTGGGTTTATCGGTTTCGACAACTGCGTTCAATCTCGCCCCTGGCAAGCATCAGAAGTCGATTTACTGCGGGCAGCAGTAGCCTCAATTTCCCTGTGGTACGAAGGATTGTTGGCTCAAAAAGCACTGCTTCAAAGCGAAGCCACCAATCGCGCCTTGCTCGAAGCCATCCCCGATGCCTTGCTTAGGCTGAGTAAAGATGGCACGTATTTAGACTTCATTCCCGCTAAAAATCTCCAAACTCCAATATCTGTCAACAAGGTAGTCGGGAAAAAAGTCTTTGAGGTGTTACCTCCTGAATGGGCGAGGAAGGTGCTTGGCGATGTGAAAGCTGCTCTAGACACGGGCAAGGTGCAAGTTTCAGAAGGATTGTTTCAGTTCAATGGCAAGCAGCGTTATTTCGAGATTCGCACTGTCTTTTACAATGACAATGAAGCGCTGATGATGGTACGCGACCTAACCGATCGCCAGCAGGCTGAGGCGGCACGACGCAAGAGTGAAGCTCGATTACGCAAACAGCATAAGGCATTATCCGATCTAGCTCGCTGTCAGGCAATTTACAGCGGTAATTTGAGTGCCGCCTTACAGGAAATTACTAAAACCGTGACGCGAACGCTGGACGCTCAGCGCTGTAGCGTATGGCTTTACAATGACGACGATCGCAACTCGCTTCACTGTCTCGATCTGTACGAACTTAGGCTACAGCGGCATTCTGCCTCCTACCAACTGAGCGCCATAGACTATCCAGACTATTTTAAAGCACTCTTCACGGAGCGGATTATTGCCGCTGCTGACGCTCACGCTGATGTGCGCCTCCAGGAGTTTTCTGCGTCTTATCTGACTCCTTTAGGAATTACCTCAGTCTTAATCGTACCCATTCACTTG
This sequence comes from Chroococcales cyanobacterium, assembly GCA_036703075.1. GTDB lineage: Bacteria > Cyanobacteriota > Cyanobacteriia > Cyanobacteriales > Coleofasciculaceae > DATNPC01. The sequence continues at coordinate 23,464 of DATNPT010000187.1, read as the reverse complement.
GGCGGATTGACCGTTGGCGTGCTGTGGACGGAACATATTGGATCGCCGCGACAATGGTCGTTAGAGGAGCAGAACTTCGTTAGCAATAGTGCTTATATGGCCTCTCTGGCGATGGAGGCCAGTCATCGAGCGGCAACGGAAAAGGCGCTACGCTCTAGCGAGGAGCAATTCCGCCAGCTGACAGAAAATATCCGCGAGGTCTTCTTTTTGACCGCTCCCGATTTCAGTCAAATCCTCTACATCAGTCCTGTCTATGAAGAGGTATGGGGTCGTACAACCCAGAGCCTATACGAGCGACCAGTTTGCTGGTTAGAAAGCGTACATCCCAAGGATCGCGATCGCGTTAGCACGGCCTTATCCCGACATCTTCAAGACAAGCTTGCGTTCCAGGAGGAGTATCGAATTGTGCGACCCGATGGGTCAGTGCGCTGGGTCTGGGTGCGTGCTTTTCACGTCCTCAACGAAGCCGGTTTAGTAGTGCGGATTGCTGGAATTGCCGAAGATATCACAGAAAACAGGCAATCCAACGAAGCCTTGCGGGCATCAGAAGCCAAGTACCGAGCTCTTGTGGAGAAGATTCCTGCCGTAACCTACATTGCGGCGCTGGATGACACTAGCACCACGCTTTACATCAGTCCCCAAGTTGAAGCATTCCTGGGATACTCGCAGACCCAGTATCAGCATCATCCCAACCTATGGTACGAACAGTTGCACCCCGACGATCGAGAAAGCGCGATCGCGATTAGGTATGGCTTCCTCACTCACTTAGCAGAAAATCCAGCGAAAAATGAACCCTTTGTCCGCGAATACCGCCTGCGGACTCGCACGGGTCAGGTGCTATGGATTCGGGACGAGGCTGTTGTGGTGACTGACGAGGCGGGACAACCCCTCTTCTTGCAGGGAGTGATGTTCGATATTACCGAGCGCAAGCGAGCCGAATCAGAAATTTTGAACGCCCTTGCTAAAGAAAAAGAACTCGGCGACCTCAAATCTCGTTTTGTCTCCATTGCCTCTCACGAATTTCGCACACCCTTAACCACTATCCTGTCTACTGCTGAGTTGCTGGAACATTACAACTGGACGAAAGAGGAACAGCTCGAACAACTGCATCTGATTCAGGACGCGGTCAAAGATATGCTTCAGTTATTAGAAGATATCTTGTTCATTGGCACAGCAGATGCTGGACAGTTGCGATTCAACCCAGAACCCTTGCTCTTGAATGAATTTTGTCAGGAGTTGGTCGCTCAAATCCAGCGGGGGATGAGTTTGACATCCAGTCCTTTGGCTGTTCGACATGCGATCGCATTTTCCAGTCGAGGTCAAACGTTCTTAGCTTGCCTGGATAAGAGGTTGTTGCGGCAACTGCTCGCTAACTTGCTCTCCAACGCGATTAAGTATTCTCCATCTGGCGGTTCCATTGATTTTGAATTAATCTGTCAAGGGGAGCAAGCCGTTTTTAAGATTGAAGACCGAGGAATTGGCATACCGAAAGAAGACCAATCTCGGCTATTTGAGTTTTTCCATCGGGGCAAAAATGTAGGCGCGATCGCTGGCACGGGATTGGGGTTAGCGATTGTTAAAACCTGCGTTGACCTGCATAGGGGTGAAATCGCCGTCAACAGTGAAGTTGGGGTAGGAACGCAATTTATCGTAACCCTACCTCTAAAAAACCATTTCTCTATCGCTCTCTATGCTGAACAAGCCACGGCTGAATTAGGAATTACGAATTACGAATCATGAAATAAGTCGGCTGTTTTTTTTCAGCCTTCATCATTTATAATTCATCATTTTTAGGCTTCTTCAATCAAGAGTGCTCTCCTACTACGTTCACCGACCCAAAGGCAAAGACCGATGTATAAGATTCTTGTCATCGAAGACGAGCGAGTGATTCGCAATAACCTGCTCAAACTTTTAAGTGCAGAAGGATTTCAGAGCATCGGTGCAGAAAACGGGAATCATGGATTACAACTGGCTCAAAATGAACAACCAGATTTAATTATTTGCGACATCCTCATGCCTGGTCTAGATGGCTACGGCGTTTTGAAGGCTTTGCAACAAAACCCAAAGACTGCTTCGATTCCCTTTATTTTCCTAACTGCCAAAGCGGATCGCTCGGAGTGGCGTCAGGGCATGAATTTAGGAGCAGATGATTACCTAACTAAGCCGTTTACGCGATCTGAACTGCTAGCCGCTATCACCTCTCGACTGCAAAAAAAAGTATCTCTAACCCAGGAGCATACCCGCGAACTGAAGCGAGCAGAAGATCGATTGAATTATCTGATTCGTTACAACCATTTGACCAACCTGCCCAATCGTATCTTGTTGCAAGAGCGGCTCAGTCAACTGCTGGCTCAACCCGACGCCCGCTTTCGACCCATTCCTCTGCTTGCGCTCGGCTTCGAGCAACTGAATCAGATTAACAATACCTTAGGACCGGCTAGCGGCGACTGGTTACTCCAAGCCGTAGCCGAACGATTGCGTAGTCGGATCGGTTTGCAGGACACCGTCTCTCATTTGGGTGGCGCTCAATTTGCCATCCTCTTAACCACTATCCATCGCAGGCAACAAGCCATTAAGATTGCCCAAACGCTCCTAGATGCGTTCTCCTCACCCTTTTTAGTCGGCGACCACGAAATTTTCCTCTCAGCCAAGATTGGTATTGCCTTATTTGGACGGGATGGCTGTGATTTGGATACCCTAATCAAGCATGCCAGTGCTGCACAAGCCGAGACGAAGACGTTGGGAAAAAAGTCCTATCAGTTTTATCTGGCTTCAATTGGAACCAAATCGAAAGAAGCACTACTTCTGGAACTGGAATTGCGCCAAGCCCTCGAACGAGACGAATTTGAAGTCTACTATCAACCGAAAGTGAATCTCCGAACGGGAGAGATTGAGGGGGCAGAAGCCTTAGTGCGTTGGCATCATCCTCAACGAGGAGCAATTTCTCCGACTGAGTTTATTCCTATGGCTGAGAAAACAGGCTTTATTATGCCTTTAGGAGAATGGGTACTCAAAACGGCCTGCCTGCAAGCTAAAAGTTGGCAAGCTGCCGGTCTACCCGCGATCCGCATTGCCGTCAATTTATCGGGGTATCAGTTTAGTCAACCGGGTTTGAGCAGCTTAATCGTAGGGATTCTCAAAGAAACGGAACTAGACCCCAGCTATTTGGAGTTAGAACTAACCGAAAGCGCACTCATGCAGAATCCCGACGCTGCGATCGCGATTTTGCAGGAATTAAAGTCTCTCGGTATTTTAATCTCTATTGATGATTTTGGTACGGGATATTCGTCGTTAAGCCATTTGACTCAATTTCCCTTTGATGTATTAAAGATCGATCGCTCGTTCGTGTGTCAACTCACCGAGGATTCTAAGAACGCCGCGATTACGACCGCAATTCTCCAAATGGCTCGCAGTCTAAATCTTAAAGTCGTGGCTGAAGGGGTGGAAACTCCTAGCCAAATTGCCTTCCTTCAAGGGCATGAATGTGATGAAATTCAAGGCTATTTATTCAGCCCTCCTTTATCCGCAGAACAGTTTGTAAACTTACTAATGATTGGTAAACGCTTACCCCTCACATCGAGCTAAACGATTACTCAAAACTCTATTAAAAAGTTTTGAGTTTTGAACTATGAATTTTGAATCAAAAACTCAGCACTCAACACTCAAAACTATTTTTGTCCAACCCCTAATCGTCCACATCCTCTACGTCACCAACGATCGTTAACACGACACCAACACCAAGCAGCGCCCAAACCACAGTTGGTGTTGTAGCCGCAGCTCCGACAATCGCAGGAAACAGAACAACAGCTGACAGTGCAGCCAGCGAGCTATTAAGCAGCATTTGAAAGAGCTTCATCGTTCCGAAGAAAAAATTTTGCCTCCGAAACATCTTTCTATTGTTTTTGCTGCTAACCGGATGTTCTTTAACCAATAGAAATACTGGCTTGTTGTCAGTTCTATTGTGAGGACTGTTACGGAGAGACGTTAGGATTTTTTGTCGTCAACTTTGAGTTCATAGATATTCCACAAGCTTCCTCCAAGAGCTGAGTATTTGACCCCCTCAATGCGATCGCGGATTGCGGCCAAACTCAGCGGACTGACTAAGTGGATAAACGGTAAATACTCTTGAGCGATACGCTGACCTTCGGCATAAATCGCCTTACGTTTGGCGTCGTCTAACTCTTGCGCCCCTTGAACGTACAATTGAGCCATTTCTCGCTCCCAATCGGCAAATTGCTGACCGACCAGTGGAGGTTGTCCGGGTGTGGGTTGAGAATTGAAGGTATGTAATTGACCATCAAGCGCCCAGATTGTGGAACTACTATGCGGGTCGAGACCTCCACCGCCGATGGCACCGAGATAAGCATCCCAATCCAGAGCATTATTGAGCTTATCTAAAAGGGCATTGAAGTCAATCGCTTGAAAGTCTACTTGAATGCCGATATTACTCAAATTTTGCTTGATTTGGGCCCCAATAGCGCTAATGGTGCGACCCCCTGCATTCGTTAGGAGAGTGAAGCGCACGCGGTTACCGTCAGCATCAAAGAGTTCGCCTCGATCGCTATATTTAAATCCTGCTCCTAAAAGTAATTTTTTAGCTTTGTCCGGGTCGTAGTTATAAACCTTCAGACCGTCTTGAGGCGAGAGATAATAGGGACTGCCTTCTGGAATCATGGAATTTTGCAGTTCACCTAGTCCCCGAAAGATATTGTTAATCATCGTTTGGCGATCGATCGCATGGGCGATTGCCTGTCTAAATACGACCGTATTGAACCAGCGAGATTTAATCGGGTTAATCAGTGGCTGACCGTTGGGCTTACGAGCTTGATTGAGATTGAAGCACATAAACAGTCGGGACGTATCTGGGCCGCCATTGTAGATCGTAAATTGACCTCGCTTTTCTTCGTGTTTGAGCAGGGCAAACGTTGCCGCAGAAATATTCAGCAGATCGGATTCTTGGGAGCGAAACTGGAGTAAGGCAGTATCCGTATTTTCGATAATCTGCCAGATAAAGCGATCGATATAGGGCATGGAGTTACCCCGAGCATCTTTGCGCCAGTAGTGAGGATTTCGTCGGAAAACTACACGCTGATTGATGCTGTAACTTTCCATCTGATAAGGGCCATTGCCGATAATTTTGGTGGGATTGGTATCAGTTCCCCAGGTGGAGAGGAACTTAGGCTTTCCCTCCGAGTCTTTAGTCGTTACCGCTTCGCGTAGGGCATGGGCGGGTAAGATGGGTGCGCCACCGGCATTGAGGAGGAAGGGTGCAAACGGTTCGGGAACCGTAAACTCCACTCGGCGCTCGTCGAGTTTCCGCACTTTTGGCAAAGCTTGACTCTTACCAATTTTGAGTACATCTCTGGTTGGCGCAGGAATAGCTGGGTTGAGGTAGATGTCATTAAAGGTAAACACCACGTCATCTGCTGTTAAGGGTTGACCATCTGACCATTTGAGTCCCTCGCGTAGAGTAAAGACGATTCGCTTTTTATCGTCCGAAATTTCCCAGGATTCGGCTTGAGCGGGTTGAAGTTGGTTGGTAATGCCATCGACACCGATTAATCCCTCGTAGATGTAATCGAACACATTCGGCGATTCTTGGCTAAGAGCGTAGTTGAAGGTTTTGGGGTCAGTCCCTACAGTGGCAACGAATTGAGAGACTTCAGCCGCTTGAGTATTAAATTGAGTGATAAAGTCAGCAGGGCTACAGGCTACAAACGCGATCGCGCTTACTATAGCCAGCAATACGTTCACAACAGAACGCCAGGTAGGAACAACCATATTTAAGAACTTCATAAATAGACTCTTGTGCCGCATTCTCCAGTATGAACTACCGTCAGGGCCATAGGGTTTAAGGGGATTTCCCGCAGGTTTCCGTTTGACTGAATTATTTTCACTGTTAGAGGGTAACTCCTACCCTCTTTTCTCAAACTGCTCCCCATCGGTTAACTGATGCTAATTTTGCTGACTTTGCGGAAATGCCTTTGATTCTGTTGATAGCTACATAGAGACGACGAATCCTTCACTCCTTCCTTTTTAAATAACGCAGAGGTTATATTCTATGGATGCAATCTTCAGATTTCAGCCTATTTCCTTCAGTTGGGTTGCGATTCACCCAAAGCCAAAAGGTGTTGTCCAATTTATAGGAGGTGCTTTCTTTGGAACTTTTCCAACACTTTTTTATCGGTATTTCTTAAGAAAAGTATTTGCAGAAGGCTATACCATCATTGCGTTACCATTCAGGTTTACGTTTCGTCATTGGCCGATTGCGGTGAGTCTATTGAGAGAGCAGGCTGTACTGGCAGACGAAATTCCCAAAATAGCTCAAAAATTAAATTACGAAACCGATGTCTATCAGGATAAAGAAAAATATTTTTGGTTGGGACATAGTCTTGGATGCAAATACGTCTCTCTCCTAGAGTTCTTAAGTAGCGATCGATGGGCAGAAATTTTGCAAGAGTGCGGAGGGCAAGACCAGATTAAACGCATTGAAGATAGTCTCAAAGACGTTCCTCCCGATCGACGCTCTATCAAAGGTCAACCTTCGCTGGTCATTGCACCTGATATTAGTGACACCCAAAGCGCCATCCCTAAACCTCTGGCTTTCATAGCACATTTTCTCGATCGCTATAATCTCGGAGTACTCCCCACTAGAAAACAAACTCAGTGCTTTATCGCTAAGAGCGATTTATTTAATCTAACGGCACTTATTTCCTTTGATAAGGATACAATCGCTGGAACTGAGTCTGATAATGATAAAGATGAGGAGACTAGAAAAAATAGTGATGTGCTTTGGATGATTGAATATTTAAAGCAGAAAAGTTTCCCAATTCTACATACAGAAATATCCGGCAAGCATTTAGAGCCTATTGGTATTCAGGTGGGCGACTATATAGTCGATCTAAACCCATTGGATAAATTTATTGAGCCGATTTCATCTAGACAGTTGGAATATTTTACAATTCAGTTTCTAGATAAATTGAGCAAGCGGAAAGAGGAACTTAATTTCAGTCAACCTCCTGATGATTTTTCACGGAGCTTCACTACGGAAAAGAATAATCTTTCTCCAATCTGCTAGGGTACATATCGTTTGTGAAATTGATACTTCATAGGGGCGCACGACTGTGTGTCCTTATCAGGTTAATGTGCTTGCATTGAGATACTCGCCAATTGGCGAGGAGGCAAAGCTTAGAAAATAAATGGAGCGAGAACGTAGAGAAATCCTCATGGCACGTCGCGAAGCGTTAAAAAGAACTCTCTCTCAGCAGCGACAACGTTCCGAGAAACAAGAATTACTCGCTCAGCTCGATGCAGAGTCAGTTTCCTACAGAATTATTTGGGCAGATTTACCAACTGCGGAGCAACCAACGCATTGGATAGCTGAGAATTTCCCGATCGCATGGTGGGGTCGAATCGATTGGAGTTTAGTACCCGATCGCGTCGAAAAGACGTGGCATAACTATTCTGACCTCGTCGCCATATTCAGACAATTGATTGTTGAACAGCAACTTGGTGACGCAAATGCGATCGCAACTTGGAGTGATGCCAGTTCACTGTCGCTTGAACTGAATCTAGACGCAGTGGCACGGCACGCCGAGTTAGTGTTTCAAGCTAGCTGGGATACCTGGATTTTGTGTCCCGACCAAAGCTGGTGTATAGAGTGTTACCACGAAGGAGAGCTTTGTTTCGGACGCGAGCCACAAGGAGCCAACCAATTTAGTACAAGCTGGCTGGACGTTAACCAATGAGTTCAAGAGCGTGCCATCGCAGCTTCCACACTAACAGACCAATGTCTTAAGAGATTAGAGAGCTACGAGGTAAATCATTCTCAGTGCATAGCCCTAATTCAACCAGATGGGTGAAGTGGAATAACTTTTATCTGCCTTAATCTATTCATAACTCACACACTAACTTCAAGACTATGAAGTCTTCACTGCATACCCGGTTAATTCGCTTTTTACAGGAAGATTTAGCAATTCCAACATCTTCCATAGCCGTTGCTTTGCGCCATTCGGAACAAGCTCCGAATTTTTTACCGATGATTCTTTGGCAGTACGGATTGGTGAGCTTGGAGCAGTTAGATCGCATCTTTGACTGGCTAGAAACTGCATAATAATCTTTTGCTTAACTGGCTCTCAGCTCGGGGAACTAACTTAGGAAAATAGTTTTGTGGTTCAGTTCTTTGGCTCTGCAAGCCTGCATGGCAACTTTCTCATCGTTTCCCAAATAGCTCTCCCGGATTTAATCGCGATCGCTCAAGCGGATGAATTAGCTACTTGTAAGCCTAATAGCTCCCAATGCCCGCTTCTTTTGCAACAATGGGTTTCGCCACGAATACGGGAGAACCATAGAGTGAACTGCCACTAAATGGGTAAACTTCTCCCATCCGAATAGACTTCAAGTCATTTCACAAATAGTCGATGGTGAACGTTTAAACCTTCACGAAACGCTTACATCCACTAAGAAAAGATTTTGTCTTTGTTTAATGTCACTTGTCACTGATAACTGTTCACTATATCGCGGTTTCAATTTAGCTTCCCTTGTGCGAGCGATCGGTCATAACCTGTCCCTAGTCGTGGCTCATCGACTAGCTATAATCACGAAAATGACCACCGAGCTATGCTCCTGCCAAGACACTACGCTCTCAGTCTGTGCTACAGGTATTAAAAGCACATCACCTTATCGCATCAGTTGCATGGATTTTTCTCCTAAAGAAAGCTGTGGTGTTCACGTCATCATTCACGCCCGACCAGATGTTGGCGTCCATTGTGACACAATCCGGAGAAGTGAGGGTCGCCGTTGATATCAGCTATAAGTAGAGAACGAGCTACATTTAGCAATAAGGTCGGTTATTCTCACCGAAACGCTACGTTTTAGCGCAAGCGAATCGTAGTCAGCGCGAAGTGTCGCGTCAACCCACGCTACCCTTATGGACATCTTCTCTGCTTATAGTTGAAACAGTTCCTCTTGACATTTCGCCCTCTCCTCAATCAATTTGACTGTTTAGCCAGCTGCTATTTTTCCGGAAGTTGCCATGTCAACCCTCGTCATTGTTGAATCTCCCACTAAAGCACGTACCATCCGTAATTACTTGCCTTCGAGCTATCGGGTCGAGGCGTCGATGGGACATGTTCGCGACCTCCCTCAGTCCGCCAGTGAAATTCCGCCGTCCGTGAAGGAGGAGCCTTGGGCGCAGTTGGGCGTAAACGTGGAGGCGAATTTTGAACCCCTTTATGTCATTCCCAAAGACAAAAAGAAAATCGTTCAGCAGCTCAAAGATGCGCTGAAAGACGCTTCGGAGCTAGTTCTCGCTACAGACGAAGACCGCGAAGGGGAAAGTATTAGCTGGCATTTGCTGCAAGTGCTCAAGCCGAAAGTTCCGACTAAGCGGATGGTGTTTCACGAAATCACCGAAGAAGCGATTAAGAAAGCGCTGAAAAACTGCCGCGATATCGACGATCAGTTGGTACACGCTCAAGAAACCCGACGGATTTTAGACCGCTTAGTGGGTTATACCCTCTCCCCTCTGCTGTGGAAGAAAATTGCTTGGGGCTTATCTGCTGGTCGCGTCCAATCCGTAGCTGTGCGCCTCTTGGTGAAGCGAGAGCGTCAGCGTCGAGCCTTCCACCAGGGTAGCTACTGGGATTTGAAGGCACTCTTAGAGCAGGAGAAAACCCCCTTTGATTCGCGGTTAGTATCACTAGCTGGCGTTAAAATTGCCACCGGCAGCGACTTCGATCCCAACACGGGTCAAATTATCGCCGGTCGGCAAGTCAGGTTGCTCAACGAAACCGAAGCGAGAGAACTGCAAGCACGCCTGACGGATAAAACGTGGACGGTAACAGACATTGAAGAACGTCCCGTCACCCGCAAACCAGCAGCCCCCTTTACCACCTCGACCCTACAACAGGAATCTAACCGCAAGCTCCATCTGTCGGCTCGCGATACGATGCGGACGGCGCAAAGTCTGTACGAACAGGGGTATATTACCTACATGCGAACAGACTCGGTGCATTTGTCAGACCAAGCGATCGCGGCAGCACGGAGTTGCGTTGAGCAAAAATACGGCAAACAATACCTCAGCCCGAAACCCCGTCAGTACACGACCAAAAGCAAAGGCGCTCAAGAAGCTCACGAAGCCATTCGTCCGGCTGGTAGTACCTTCCGTACCCCGAAAGAAACGGGTCTGAGCGGTCGGGAACTCGCGCTTTACGACCTGATTTGGAAGCGCACCGTTGCCTGCCAAATGGCCGACTCGCGACAAACCCAAATCACCGTTCAGCTACAAGTCGAAGATGCTGGTTTTCGCTCCAGCGGTAAGCGAATTGACTTCCCCGGTTACTTACGTGCCTACGTTGAAGGGTCTGATGACCCTAATGCAGCTTTAGAAGACCAGGAAGTGATTTTGCCACCCCTGAAGGTGGGCGACCATCCGAACTGCCTCCAACTCGAAGCAGACGGTCACGAGACCCAGCCGCCAGCCCGCTATACCGAAGCATCTTTGGTGAAAACGCTCGAAAGTGAAGGGATCGGTCGTCCGAGTACCTACGCCAGCATCATTAGCACAATTATCGATCGAGGCTACGCTCAGATGAACGGCAATGCCTTGATTCCCACGTTCACGGCATTCGCTGTTACTGGCTTGCTGGAAAAGCACTTTCCCAAGTTTGTCGATACTAGCTTCACGTCTCAGATGGAGCAAACCCTAGATGAAATCTCAACGGGCGAGGCCCAATGGCTCCCCTACTTGCGAGAATTTTATCTGGGAGAGCAGGGACTAGAAACTCAGGTTAAAGACCAAGAAAACCATATCGATCCCAATGAAGCGCGTACCGTCGAACTGGAGAACCTAGACGCCAAAGTCCGAATCGGTCGATTTGGTGCTTACATCGAAGCAGAAAATGGTGACGGCACCGTAACGGCTTCGATCCCCAAAGATATGACCCCAGCAGAACTTGACCCAGAACAGGTTGAAGTATTGCTGCGGCAGAAAACGGAAGGGCCAGATAAAGTCGGTATGCATCCAGAAACGGGAGAGCCAATTTACGTCTTAATTGGGCCCTACGGTCCCTATGTTCGATTGGGTGATGTGTCGGAGGAGAATAAAAAACCTAAGCAGGCTTCCCTCCCGAAAGGTGTCACGATCGAAGACGTAACTTTGGAAATGGCAGTAGGACTGCTGTCGCTCCCCCGCCTGTTAGGAATTCATCCAGCTACAGGCGGCAAAATTCAAGCTGGGTTAGGTCGGTTTGGACCTTATGTTGTTCACGACTTGGGTAAGGAAGGCAAAGACTATAGATCGCTCAAACGCGATGATAATGTCTTGACAATTACACTCGAACGTGCGATCGAATTACTGTCGGAACCTAAGAAGGGACGCGCTGGAGGCGCAAGCAAGTCCAAGAAAGCCTTACGCGAACTGGGCGCTCATCCTAGCGATAACGAACCCGTAAACGTTTACGATGGACCGTATGGTCCCTACGTGAAGCATGGGAAAACCAATGCCAGTCTGCCTGAAGGTGTATCGGTAGAAGACATTACGCTGGAAGCAGCGCTGGAGCTACTCAAAGCTAAGGCATCTACCAAGAAATCAACGAGCAAGTCTGGTAAAAAATCAACAAGTTCGACGACTAGTAAGTCTAGTGGAACGTCATCTACCACTCGCAAGACAACCAGTAAGAAGACGACCAGCGCATCTAGCAAGAAATAAAAGCTGTCCGGTGTTCGGTGTAGAGTAAAAGCGATCGCTCCTCGCAATCTGACAAGTGCGATCGCCTCCTCGGAAAAGTCAGGACTTAACCTTGCTGAATCTGAGCTTTGACCTGTATCAAAATTGGCGAAAGGCGGTGCTGGCGTCTCACGCCATGGCTACCCTACGCTCCCTCATTCTGCTGTTCCCAGTTTGTAAAGTGATGTTGCAATGGCTTTAAAAATATGTTGAGAAACGCTCCGATTCTGAACGAGCAACATATCCTTAAAGTCTAAAGAAATGTGTCGAGGGAGATTATGGATAAGCTTAGTAAATATCGCCTCATCTGCACTTTGAGCTTTGGCGATATCTATGGACAAATTATTGTGTGGTTAATCGTCATTTTCCTCAGCCTTGCTTCTTCGCTGGCTCTCTGGAGTGCCGAGCGCCACATTTACGCTTTAGCTACGGTCGGACTTATTTTAGTCCTATCTCTGCCTTTCTTGCTCTTTGCCTTTGTTACGACACTATTAAACCATATCGAGCTTGCTCCGATAAGTGAGAATCAAACGACTCAAACTGTTCGGGGAAATACACCTAACCAAAAACCAATCGAGGCAACCAACTGATTTAATACTCAACATGTCAGATTTGAAACTTGAATTGGAATAAAAGGAATTTCCCCACCTGTCGTGGGGATTTTTTTGCGATCGCGAGAAATTAATAAAGTTACAACTCATGTTAGAACACGATGTCATTATTGTTGGTGGCGGTCTCGCTGGCTGTCGAGCTGCCCTAGAAATTAAAAAAACTGACCCAAGTCTAGATGTCGCTCTCGTTGCCAAAACTCACCCCATCCGTTCCCACTCCGTCGCGGCCCAAGGCGGAATTGCGGCAACGCTGAATAACGTAGACGCTGAAGACACCTGGAAAGCTCATGCCTTTGATACGGTTAAAGGTTCCGACTACCTAGCCGACCAAGATGCAGTGGAAATCCTCACTCGCGAAGCTCCAGAGGTCATCATCGAGCTAGAGCACATGGGGGTGCTGTTTTCCCGCTTATCCGATGGTCGGATTGCTCAACGGGCATTTGGCGGTCATTCCTACCGACGTACCTGCTATGCGGCAGACAAAACGGGTCACGCTATTTTGCACGAACTCGTGAACAATCTCAGACGTTGCGGTGTCCGGATTTACGATGAGTGGTACGTAAAGCAGCTGATTTTGGAAGAAGCCCAAGTCAAAGGGGTGGTCATGTTCAGAATCTTGGACAGTCAGTTGCAAGTGGTACGGGCTAAAGCTGTGATGTTTGCCACTGGTGGTTATGGGCGGGTATTTAATACAACCTCGAATGATTACGCCTCCACGGGGGATGGACTGGCGATGTCCGCTGCGGCTGGCGTGCCGTTAGAGGATATGGAGTTCGTGCAGTTTCACCCGACGGGTTTATATCCGGTGGGCGTCTTGATTTCTGAGGCGGTACGGGGTGAGGGAGCGTATTTGATTAACTCCGAGGGCCAGCGCTTTATGGAGGACTACGCCCCCAGCAAGATGGAACTAGCTCCACGAGATATTACATCAAGAGCGATCGCGCGTGAAATTCGGGCAGGTCGTGGCATTCATCCCGATGGCAGTGCAGGGGGGCCGTTCGTTTATCTCGACTTGCGTCACATGGGCAAAGAAAAGATTATGAGCCGGATTCCCTTCTGCTGGGAGGAAGCCCACCGACTCGTGGGTGTCGATGCCGTCCATGAACCGATGCCAGTACGGCCGACGGTTCACTATTCTATGGGTGGAATACCTGTCAACACGGATGGACAGGTGCGTAGTGGGCCGGATGGGCTAATTGAGGGCTTCTTTGCTGCTGGTGAATGTGCCTGCGTGTCCGTCCATGGGGCAAATCGCTTGGGCAGTAATTCTCTATTGGAGTGTGTCGTCTACGGTAGAAGAACGGGGGCTGCGATCGCAAAATATGTACAAGACCGGAAGTTGCCCGACATTAACGAACAATCCTATCTCCCATCCGCCAAAAAACAGATCGATGCCCTGATGAATCAATCGGGAACACTACGAATTGGTGCGCTACGTCAAGCCTTCCAAGACTGTATGACTCAATACTGCGGTGTCTTCCGTACTGAGGAGTTAATGCGCCAGGGCATTCAGGAACTGTCTAAGCTGCAAGAGCAGTATCAGCAGATTTATTTGGATGACAAGGGGAATCAGTGGAATACTGAACTGATTGAAGCGCTAGAACTTCGCAGTCTCATGGTTGTGGGACAAATCATTCTCACGTCTGCCCTGAATCGGCAAGAAAGTCGGGGGGCGCACTCGCGAGAGGATTATCCCGAGCGAGACGATAGCAATTTTCTCAAGCACACCCTAGCTTACTATTCGCCAGCTGGCATCGACCTACAATATAAGCCCGTAAACCTGAGTTTGTTTGAACCCCAAGAACGGAAGTATTAGGGGGTGATACGTATCATTTAGAAAAATATTTGATACGTATCTTTAGGGGCAACCCCAGAGGGATTGCCCCGGTCTTTAGCAAACATTTAGGTAATTAATATTAGAGGGTTGAAGTTTGGAACGTCCTGAGAATAACCTGTCCACCCACGCACCTGCCTCCTTAATTTGGCTCGTCGGATTTTTCGGGAGCAACAGGCGTGGTGCCAGAGGAGGGAACCGTTGAGGTTGGGGGAGAACTCGTGCTGTTGGAAGTGGCAGATGGTGTGGTTGTTGAAGAAGAACTCGTGCTGCTGGGTGAAGGAGAGACAGCAGGAGATTGAGAAGGAGTGGGTGCCTCGCCAGCTAGTTGTTTGACTTGGTCTTTGTACTGAGGTGGTGCCAAGGAAATAGCAGTCGTAAACAGGGGTTTTGCCTCTTCAGGCTTGCCCTGTTGTTTCAAAATTAGGGCTTTGGCGAGTACGGGACGAAAATCGTCTTTGTTTATTTTGATTGTCTCATCGTAGATAGCGATCGCGGCTGGGTAGTTCTGCTGACTGGCATAAATCTGACCCAACAATAACTGCACCGAAGGAACATCGATCGTTCCAGGCTGCATCTCATTGACTGAGTTTGCTGTTTTTAAAGTGTCTTGTAATAAACCGATTGCCGCTTCTGGACGCCCTTGCTGCACGAGCAGACTCACAAGCCCTTGTAAGGCATTCATGTTTCCTGGCTTGGAGGCTAGGATCGAGCGATAAGTTTGCGCCGCCCCTTCGCGATCGCCCGTTTGCTGCTTCGCTTGAGCCAATAAAACGGCATAATCGCTCTGTTCGGGATGGAGTTTGGCTAACTGTTCAAGGGGAGCGATCGCGCCTTTAATGTCCCCTAGCTTCAGCTTGGCTTCCAGTAGCCCCCGCAAAGCCGTTTCATTCTGCGGCTCTCGCTGTACAACCAGTTGATACCCTTCCGCTTGCTTTTCGAGCTGGGCTCGCTGGTCTGTAGAGATAGTTGGTGTTGTCTGGGGTGTTGCGGTGCGTGCCGAGGGCTGCTTTTGCTCGAAGACGCTCCCTAGCAAAGGAATCATCGAAAAGCCAACGAAGGCCAATACAGCCAGCACCAAAATTATATTTAACCAGGGACCGCGTTTTTGAGACACAAAACTTCCTCGAACTGTAACGCTCTATAAGTTACTTTTTCCCACAATCTCGTCGATGTGGTTTATTTACTATTTAGTATTATCCCATTCGTGACATCTTCCCGACTCTGACTCTATTGGGTACAAAGCGGGACCGATCCACCTCCAAACCTCGCAATGCTTCAGTGTCGTTCCATTGGGCGAGAGGTGGAAAGTCTTGCCGTGCTTAGCTTAAGCGAACGTTAACGGATTTCGAGATTTTCCCATTCCTCCAACGGGAACCGTGCCAGAATATTGACAGTATGTAAGCTGGATTCAGTTAGGTGCGGGCTTTTCCGAATAAAGATTCCATAAACTTTGCGGATATACCAGTCATCTCACTGCATTTTGTACAATGGGCAGACTGATACTAAGCTTTTTTCACCTTCTATGCGTTGAGATGCTTTTCTCCCAAGGATACAAATCCTGGAAATGGCATCGAATCGCTGGAAGGTATTGAACAAGCGACGCTTTTCGTCAGCCCTACTCCCATACGGAATGTGTCTCCGCCGCTAGGAGGTTATATGAGTCCTTCTGTGAATCGGTCTACCGACTCACCCCAGTCTTCTGGTGTTGAATCGCCAGATACCAGCAGTGTGCAAAGCCAGCACTCAGAAATGCCAACCGTGGATTCTCCAAACGACGATCAATTAGCTGAAAACACAGCTGAACCGACCGAGACGATGTCAACCGAGACGATGTCATCAGACATCCAGCGACAGCAACCAATTCCTCCACCCAGTGAACCCAGGCAGTACCGAGCGATCGGTCTGATTCGGGGACAATACATGCCTTCGGCAGAACAATTAACCCGAGGCACGTTACTGGCAGCAGATGGAACGTTGATTGACGCTGTCTTACTGGGTCGGGTGATGAGTTTGGTTAAGAATCACTTGGAACTCGACCAAAGCCATCTCTGGGTGGTTTATCCCCGAACCCGACAAGAAGACGGTAACTTACACGTTCAAATTGTCGGTGTCTGGGAACCCGAAAAACTTAATCAAAAAGCCTCAACCGAACTTTCCTCTACTGGGGAAGCATCGGTTGAGACAGCAGAAGAAAAACTGCCTGAGGCTTCTGACCCTGAAGCTGTGCCGGTTGTCAATGAGGGCTATTTCTCGATTCGCGGTGAGGTAATCTACCAGTCGCGAGAGCAGGAAGAAGTAATCGTTAAAATCAAGCAAGCTCCGCGTAAAGAGGCAGACAAAATTAAGTTTTTCAAGTTAAAGCTCAAAGGTTTGCTTGGAGATAAAGTCATCGGTCATTTCTGGGATTTGCACTTATTGCTACAGGGCAATGATTTGCAAATTCAACAAGCCAATGATATTGGTCTGATACCTAAGAAGAGGCGACCGCCCACCAGACCATTTAACAACAAGAAAAGGCGTCCACCTAACAAAGGCGGCCCTAACCAGCGTCAAGTTCGCAAGGGGGGAGAGCGACCAGCCGCAACAGCTACGCAAACACCACCCAAACGCCGAGAACCACTGCCAAAGCCAGTCAAACGCAATGACCAGCGAGGCGGGGGTAATACCTCTGGGTAGTTCGTCTCAATCTCTTTCTCTAGCTGAACGATTGTAAGCTCGGCCCCAAGTCATTGGTCATCAGTCTTTAGACGTACTAACAGCTCTAATGAGTAATGACGAAGAATTTTAGATTTTGCATGGGTTGAAAGGAACACTGGGGTTTGAATCTCATCCCTTTCCCGTCTCGTGCGAGATCAATTCAAAATCTGAAATTGGCTGACTATTCCAAGGCAATTTGAGACCCCCACAGGTCTTGAGGTAGAAAAGAGCGGTCTGTGGGAATTGAGGCGACTGGTTCTGTGAGGGTAAATTCACCCTTCTCTATCCACTGCTTCAATTCCACCGCAGCCTGTCGAGAGAGGAACTGACTAGCCAGCGGAGCAACTCGTACCGATTTACCATCAATCGTGATGCGACCTGTCTTTAGCTGAGCATAGCTGACTAACCCGAAGGTAGGACGAACGCGCCGGGGAATGGAGAAATCCACAACTGGCGCAACAATATCCTTGTCTTGAACAGCACAACTTTTGACAACCTCTTCGTTCAAGACTGGTAGGGGTATGCCCACACCCAACATCAAAGAAGGACCATAATTTTTGAAGTAGCAACCCCGCACCCACTTTGGGTGCATTTGTTTGGCGTCCCCAACTAAAGCAAGGGTTGCTGCCGGTCCAATAGGTGTTCGATTGGGAAGGCGTTTTTGCAATGGGAAGTGTTGAGTGCCTTCCCAAGCAATATAACCAACGCCTCCACCCAAGAAAATTTTGGTACCGATACCAATTAGTTTAAGGTCGGGGTCATTGAGGAGGGGAGAAATTGCGCCTGGGTTAGAGTAAACCGCATTGGCAAGACGGGGTTGGAGCGGTCCGAGGTAGGTAAACAAGGGCCGATCGCCTCCGTTCACACCAACGATAAAATTTTGATAAATATTGCGAGGATTAAATAGATAAAACTGATTTATTGTTTCTCGCGTAATCGTTGTATCAAAAGAAGCTCTGGGGTAACAATCTGTGACTTGCCCAATGGCTCGCAGTTGTACTGACTTACCCGCAATCAAGTCTTCAATCACATGACCGCCGCCACGTTCTCTAGATTCTTCTCCATCGGGAATATCACCAATGCCTGTGTAATCCACAACTTGAGTAGCACCGAGATACAAATCCACCGCTCCAAAGCCTGCATAAGCGGGGACGCCATCCAACCAGCATTTACGAATCTTAATCGGCGGATCGGTGTGTCCCAAATTCACGATCGCGCCAGAAGACTCCATCGGCTCAAACGTGCCAGTGGTCACCACATCAACGTCCTTCGCTGTCTGAACGACACCCACCTCTGCTACCCGTGCTTTGAGTTCCTCCACCGTCCACACCACCGCACGCTGGCGACGAATTTTATCATTGATTTCAGCAAGGGTTCGCATAGGAAATTTTGTTAGCTTAGACTCGGTTCATCCCTCTAGTTTCCTGCATTTGATGGAAAAGTTCGCTTTAACAGTTTCACCGTGCAGATGATTTTCGGGTAGATAGCCCTTGCATCAGTGGCAGTTCCTTCAGAAATATGAAACAGTAGTGTAATCCTTCTGGAAAGAATCCCCACCCGTTGAGAGAGCTCTGGTGGGGTTTCCTGTTTTCCAACAGTCACTGTGTCTGGATAGCTGATTGGGTCTTACAACAGTGAAGTCATACATCACGTTAGACGTTGCGCGAACACGATCGCACACACCAGCTAACGAGAATGAAATAAATTGATTGTTTCCAGTGATTGTTCTCCAGACCTCGCCGTAGTAGCGGGGTCTTTACTTTTCATCGCTCGATCGCGATCGAGGATAGAGAGGAAAGTCATGCTGATGTTGAGCCACAAGAGTAGAAGTGACTTTAACGACCCATTCAAGATTCTGAACACCAATTTTGACCGAAATAACGGAGATGAGCATGACTAACCAGAGCGTTAAGGAGTCTCTCTGCATAGTTGGCAAGTTCTTATAGTAGTTTGCATTTGCCTGGAATACACCCACTGTAGATGCCTTTCCAGCCGTTCGCCCCTACTTTTGACTTCCACAATGCAGTACTCAGTTAAGCTCATCAGCAATTGGCTTTTCTGGAGTAGTCATCGTCCGCTCTGTAGTGATTCCGTTCTCTTGAATTCCTTCTGTAACTTCTTCTGAAGATGCAGTTGGTTTAGGAGGGTCAGATGCGATCGCTAATTCATTATGCTGTTCATGAGGGTGATGCCATTGATCGAGAATATCTTTAATAATCACCTCTTTGATCCAAACCTGACCGACAACAGTTAACGGCAAAGCTAACAGTAACCCCAGAAAGCCGAAAAATGTGGCAAAAAATACTTGAGCGAGTAACGTTACAGCCGGTAAGAGCGATACCTGTTGGGCCATAACAACAGGTGTGAGGAGGTTGCTTTCAACCTGCTGAATCAGGATGTAGAGAATCAAAACCGCGATCGCTTTCCAGGGCGCATCCAAAAGTGCGATCGCCATGGGAGGTACTACGCTTAATGCCGGGCCAATATTTGGGATAAATGTCAAAATTCCAGCCAAAGCCGCTTGTGCTAATGGTAGGCGAATTCTCAAGATTAACAAGCCTACAAAACTCAAGGCTGAAATCACAAACATATTAAAGAGAATACCAACCAACCACCCTCGCAAAGCCACTTCGCATTCCTGCAAAATCGCTTCAGTCCGACGGCGATAAAAGGACGGAAAAAGTCGGATAAAGCTTCTCTGGTAAGCTCTTGGGTTAGCCAGTAGCATGAGTGTCAACACCAGCACTAGCAAGAACTTGGCTAAAGACCCTAAAGAAGAAGAGAAAAACGTAAATCCGCCGCCGAGTAATCGATTAGCGATCGGTTGCAATTGGGCAACGATCTGATTGACATCAGGAATGTAATTATCGAGCAACTCTAAGGAAATATTTTCTTTAAACGCATTGACCCATTCGTTAGATTGTGCTATTCCCTTAGGAACTAGTTTGATCAGCTGTTGAAACTGATCGGCAAATGGCGGCACGATCAGAAAGTAAAACCCGATTAAGACAAGAAGCAACAGAACAATCGACAACAGAACGGCAAAGCCCCGCCTCAGACCCGTGCGACGGATTTTTTCTACCAGAATATTTAAAGCATGGGCAAGTACGATCGCGGCAAAGATGAGCAAAAGTACATCTCGGATTTGCCACAGGACGTATAGGGCAATGATAAAGGCAATCAAGCCAATCCACTTACCCAAACTCATCGCGAAAACCTCCTCGTTGCTCCAGAATTACGAGACTGTAATTCCAGTTCAATTCCGCTAGATTAGCCTATCTTGACCGCAACGCCAAAAATCTTCGGCGTTGCTGGTACAAACTACGGTGGAGGTTTGCGATCGTCAGGAGTTAAACGTTCAACTGGTCAATCATGATTCGCTTCCAGTGAAAATGTCAGTTGGCGTGCCGTGCCATCATCAACGAAGCGCTGTTCTCCAACACCAACTAGTTCCACCACCATTTCACGCTCCACAGGTGAAAACTCACCCTCACGTTGCCCAATTTCAACAATGATTTGTTGCTCTTGTGAACGAACGCGATAAGTGGTTGTGCAAAAAGCACCCGTCTTATAATCAAACGTGTGACCGTCATCTTCGTACAGTGTCAATTCGCCCGTACCCGGCCAAACTCGCAGCGTCAGTTGGTCTAGGGGACGCTCATCGACGTATTGCATGACGGGTGCCATGGGAATAATCGAGCCAGCACGGACATATAAGGGCATCCGCTCTAAGGGGGCGTGTGACAGGATATGAGTTGGGCCATCAAACGCCTCGCCACTCCACCAGTCGAACCAGCGACCTTCCGGCAAGTATACGGCACGGTGTTCAACTCCTGGACGGTAAACGGGTGCTGCTAGTAGCGAGGAGCCCAGCAATACCTGATCCGAGAGGGTGTAGGTCTTCGGGTCGTTGGGGAAATGATAGAGCAGAGGTCGCACAATCGGTGCACCAGTGTTGGCTGCTTCCCAGAAGAGGGTGTAGATGTACGGCAGCAGGCGGTAACGGAGTTCGATGTATTCTCGGCAAATTTGCTCGACTTTGTCGCCAAACACCCAAGGCTCATGCTGTGCTGTACTCATTGCCGAGTGACCCCGCATCAAGGGGTAAAGCATTCCTACTTGCATCCAACGGGCAAACATTTCAGCGGTAGCGTTACCTGCAAACCCACCAATGTCAGCACCGGCAAAGGCAACACCGGATAGACCTAAGTTACAGAGCATAGGAAGCGACATCTCTAGGTGTTCCCACAACGATTGATTGTCACCCGTCCACACGGCCGACCAGCGTTGAATACCCGCGTAACCCGATCGCGTCAGCACAAAGGATCGCTCTGTTGGACGTAATTGTTCCAACCCTTTATAGGACGCCTGCGCCATCGTCAGGCCGTACAAGTTGTGAGCTTCAGCATGAGTGGTTCTCTCGTCAATCGGTCCCTGCGGGGCATCGGGAGGAAACGCAATTTTGTTACCGGGGTCACCGAAAGGGCGGTCGTCGAGTGCCGGTTCGTTCATGTCGTTCCAAATCCCAGCAACACCAATGCTGGTTAGGCTTTTTTGCAAGCTTCCCCACCAATCCCGTACTTCAGGACGCAGGAAATCAGGAAAGACTGATTTGTCGGGCCAAACGTAGCCGTGAAACAACTGACCATTCGTTTTGCGGACAAAATAATCGTTTTTCAGTCCCTCATCAAAAACTTCGTAATCGCCTTCTGGCTCATACTTCACGCCGGGGTCAATAATTGTCACTGGCTTGAAGCCATCTTGCTTTAAGTCATGGAGGAGTTGAGGAACATCCGCAAAGCGCTTAGGATTCCAGGTAAAAACCCGGTAGCCGTCCATATAGTCGATATCGAGATGAATGACATCGCAGGGAATGCGGCGCTTACGAAATTCACCAGCAAGTTCGCGCACTATATCTTGTGACACGTAACTCCAGCGACACTGGTGGTAACCGAGCGACCATTTCGGCGGCAAAGGCATCCGTCCAGTTAGCTGGGTGTAAGTATGAATAATTTTTGCGGGTTCGGGACCGTAGATTATGTAGTAATCCAACTCACTGCCCTGTGTCTCCATCCGCCAGACACCCGGTTGCTCGGCACCAAGATCGAACTGACTCCAAAACGTGGTGTTGCAGAAAACCCCGTACCCAAGCCCCGGACGCAACGCCAGGAAGAAGGGAATGGCTTGGTACATGTTGTCTGTCAGTACGTCGTAATCGAGCGCATCATAAGTCCAGTTGGTTCTAACTTTAGATCGCTGATCGAGTAAACCTGTACGTTCGCCAAAACCATAGAAATGTTCGTCAGTTTCAATCCGTTTCCATCCAGCGATCGCACCAGCCCGCCAACTCATCGCTTGGTCTGCATCCTGAGCAAAAGGCTGTCCTGCCGAGTCAAAGAATTGGATGCGACAGGGGTCGCGGTGAATCACAATCCGTAACTGGTCGGTTTCAATTTCGATCGCATCCGTGTTTTCTCGCACTACGAACGGCACAGTCGGCCATTGTTCGTCTGCCTGCGCGACGGCCCAAGAACGACGGGGAAGGAATTCACCCGTGGGTGTCATGCGTACCCGAATTAAGTTTGGTGCTAGCACGCTAATGCAGACACAGGGTTCGCCACACTTGAAGCGGATATGGCGTTCATCCTGCTGGATTTCTTGTACTGCTGTAAGGGTTGACCAAGAAGGCTCTGTTGTGTGCAGTGTTCCGAAGTATTGCGGCATAGTCCCTGATTATTAAAGACAAAGTTTACGGCAACGCTTTCGCCCTGTCTTGGCACGAGGGCATCACGTTTTGTCAGTTGGGGCGAGCTAGAAAGCAATAGATAGAGGCTCTCCCTCATTCCCGCGTGCGATTTTTTATAGGAGGGTTATGGTGCGATCGCATTCTGATGAAGGTTAGTAACCCGCAAGGGTTAACAGGTATCTCCGTTTAGACATTCACACACGCACGAGGAAAAAGCTTGTACCGCTAGGTACAAATCAACTGCCGTTGAACCGGAACCATCGAGAACAGTGTCGAATAAAGCGCTCTAAGCTGTTACGTACACTTTAGGGCGAAAACCTTCTCCTGCCCCAGCCACTATTTTCTGGAGTCAGTCGATCGATAAACTCTGGTCTAATATTTGTTACAAAAATTTGCAATTTTGGGCAAAAACCAGAAACCTACTATATCGTGGCTTTGACGTACTCTCGTCCCAGCCCGACGGTATATAGAACGGTAATCTTGGCAATACCCTTTGGAGGTTGTTTAATGACTTATTCAGTCCAAGAGCTTGATGTTAAATACTTTGTAAAAGTACGTTGCTCGACCGATGCTAAACAAACGTTTTTGACTTGGACTGGTACAATCTACTCCTTTGTTCCAGAGGAGCCTAGAAAGCGGCTGTTCAAAATTTTAGGCATGAATGTCGGCCGATGTGTTCCAAATCAAGATGGGAGCTGGGAGTTTACCTCACGGGAACTTACGTATTATCTTGACCCAAGCACGGGGGAGATTCTTCGTACCTGGGAAAATCCTTGGACGGGAGAAACAGTGCCAGTTATTCACGTTGCCAATAAATTAGTCCAAGGTCACTTGAAAGGAACCTA